>CAZTDW010000042.1:0-23113 GCA_964611835.1 uncultured Rikenellaceae bacterium
TGAGCCTGTCCATAGTTATCCAATCCTCATTGAAATCATCAAATTTCTCGGCAAACTGAAAGCATAATTTTTCCAGTTCCTGCATGTCTTTCTGGCTGTCCGATCTGTAAAGCAGCCTTATCCTGTTAAGGTCCGGGGTCTCAACAGGTAACTTGATGAAAAGCGCCCTGACAATATTTGAAGTAAGATAAAAACTGTTCTCATTTTCTGCATAGTAGCTCTCCAGCTCATTGCCGGCAATTACTGTATCCATCCTGTACAGCATCATTTTCTGCTGATATTCGTATATAATCAGGTTTATTCTCGTTTCAGTGAGCTGCTTCTCGATTTCATGTTTCAGTTCAGATGACAGATTTGTTTCTGCTTTCTGATACATCAGGACTCTCTTTGCCCAGTTGTTAATGTAGTTCCTGATGATTACCGAGCTGTCATCCTTTGTAATCATTTCAGTAACCTGCCCGGGTATTTCGTCATAGTAAAGTACTGCATTGCCAGCTTTTGCCAAATGTATTCTTTTCGCAGAGGAGTTATTATTCCTGCATCCCGGAATAAGAATTAAGGCCAGTGCTATATAACTGATAATCTTAATCATTATTGAGAATCTTCTTTACTTCTTCCAATACCTCCATGTCAATTTCAACGGCATATTTATTCTTTAATTGCTGTATCCATTCAGCCATTAGCATATCCTGGTATCCCGATATCATCTCAGCCTGTACCGAAGAGAACGGAAGAGGTGCCGGCTTATGAATGTTTTTCACAAAGATAAGCGAAGGAACTTTATTTTTTATAAAAGTTTGCACTCCCGGTCTCCATTCCAGTCCATCGATGTCGGGATCGTCGCCCTGCGACCAGATCCGTTCACTGATACACAGAAGCGTATCTCCGCTGCCATTGAACCTTTCGGTCATCCTCCGGTCAGTATCCGGCCTGTCCTTATTCCTTTCATAGGCTGAGGCCAGCTTCCTCATGCCGTCAGGAATATTCAGTGAATACAGTTTGCCTTCCAGGGATCTCTTCGAAAGATAGCTGTTTTTATTTTCTTCATAATAACGGTATAATCCCGCAGAGTCGGTTCTGGTTCTGTCCCATACCTTCCCGGAAGAGATTTCGAATAGCAATATCCCATCGTGAAACTCTTTCATCAGATATCTGAAATCGGAATATTTTTCTTCGAGGACTGAATTCTCATACTCGTATATCTGCTGCGACGACACTGATTCAATAGCCTGGTCAATGAACTTCTTGGGATCATCAGATGATGATCTTAATCCGGCATTGCCGATTTTGACAGCAAAATCTCTTGCCGGCATTGACTGGCCTGCAAAGGTATAAATATCTTTTGCCGGAACCTTTTTCAGATTGTACGATGATTTCCCGTTTATGATCAGTGAATCTGTATTCTTAATGAACCATTTATAAACAGCCTGATCCAGTGTGAAATTGTATTCCTCCTTAAGCTTTCTTACTATTGATTGTCTTTGAAGTGCCTCAAGGTCAGAAGTCCTGATTTTGCTTTCGATCATCGGCTGGGCTTCATCAAATGTGGGCGGGGGCTTCTTTTCTAGCAGTTTTATTATATGAAATCCGAATATGGTTCTTACGGGCTGAGTATATTTTCCCGTATCGCTGATCGAGAAAGCCGCATCAGCAAAATCAGGGATTATTTCTCCTGCACCGAACCATTTCAGTTCGCCGTTTCCCAGGGCAGACTCTTTGTGATCTGAATAAAGGGCAGCCAGCCTGCCAAACGGCTGGCCGGTGGATAGCAGCCTGTAGACAGAGTCAATTCCGGATTTTGCTACAGCAACAGTTTTCTCATCTGAGTTGGCAGGCACTGCCTTCATGATATGCGCAACCCTTACCTTTCCCAATGAATTACGCCTGTCACTTACCCTGATCAAATGGTATCCGAAAGAAGTTCTTACCGGCATGGAAATATCTCCCGGCGTAAGTGACCATGCAGCATCTTCAAATGGTTTTACCATCTGAAAAAGGGTAAACCAGCCAAGGTTACCGCCATTTATTCCTGCAGACCTGTCATCAGATGATTCCCTTGCAGCATTCTCAAATGCTTCCCCGTCAAGGATCCTTCTCCTTATTGTCACAGCCTTGTTCCATGCATTCAGGGTGTCTTTAGGCATGGCATCGGGAGGACATTTTACAAGTATGTGCGAGGCTTTTATCTCGATAAGTGATTTCCGGTACATTTCCCTGATAAGTTCCTCCCTGAGCTCCGGGTCGGTAAGATAGCCGGCAGCCAGCTGGGTCCTGTAACCTTCCAGCTCTGAACGGAATGCCCTGGTTGTATCAAACCCTGATTCAATAGCTTCGGCAACCTTAAGCTTAAATACCGTGAATTGCTCAAGGTAATCTTCAATATTTGCTTTTTCAGACTGGTCCGGACTTTTCCTGTACATACTGATAAACTCTCCTGCGCTCACTTCCCTGCCATTGACAGTCATCAGTATCTTCTCGCCCGTTGCCTGCGGCATAGCTGTTTCCTGAGATGAAAACAGGATAAATGCTGCAAGGAATGCGGATCTGGCTTTCATCTGAATTTGCTGCGATCCTTTATTCAAATGATTTTCTGCTGTAATTTGGAGATTCCCTGGTTATTGTTACATCGTGAGGATGGCTCTCAATTATTCCTGAATGTGTGATCCTGACGAACCTGGCTTCTTTCTTGAGCACTGCAATGTTTTTTGCTCCGAGATAACCCATTCCTGCCCGTAATCCGCCGGTCATCTGGTAAATTACTTCTGACAGCGTGCCTTTATACGGAACCCTTGCCGCAATGCCTTCCGGGACAAGCTTTCTAATGTCATCTTCCACATCCTGAAAATACCGGTCCTTCGATCCCTGCTGCATTGCTTCTATCGAACCCATTCCCCTGTATGTTTTGAATTTCCGGCCATTATAAATGATGGTTTCCCCTGGCGATTCCTCGACACCTGCAAACAGCGACCCCGCCATTATTGAATCGGCGCCTGAAGCCAGCGCTTTGATAATGTCGCCTGAATATCTGATTCCACCATCGGCTATCACCGGAATACCCGTTCCTTCAACAGCTTTAGCCACATTATATATTGCTGAAAGCTGGGGTATTCCTACTCCGGCTATCACCCTGGTTGTGCATATAGATCCCGGACCTATGCCAACCTTAAGACCATCAGCACCCTCATCGATAAGTTTTTTTGCTGCATCGGCTGTACCTATATTTCCTGCAATGATCTCGGTGCCCGGGAAAGCTTTCTTTAATTCTCTCAATATCTTTATAACTCCCCTGGAATGGCCATGGGCAGTATCGATGGCAATGGCGTCCACACTGGCAGCGATAAGTGCTTCGGCACGCTTCAGGGTATCTGATGCGATGCCTACCGCAGCTGCCACCCTCAGCCTTCCCTTTTCATCCTTGCATGAGTTAGGGCGATCCTTTGTTTTTGTTATATCCTTGTAGGTTATCAGGCCTATAAGCTTTCCTGATTCATCTATCATCGGCAGTTTTTCGATCTTGTGCTTCTGAAGTATCCTTGCTGCTGCCTCAAGATCGGTCTCATGATTTGTTGTGATCAGCTTTGTGGTCATAACATCGGTGATCTTTTTCGAGTAGTTGTTCTCGAACCTGAGATCCCTGTTTGTAACGATCCCTTTAAGAATCCCGTTGTTGTCAACAACAGGAATGCCTCCTATGCCGTATTCACTCATAAGATTGATTGCCTCAGCCACGGTGGCGTGCAAACTGATGGTAATGGGATCAAAGATCATCACGTTTTCCGCCCTTTTTACCCTTTTTACCTGTGCCGCCTGCTTTTCAATCGACATGTTTTTGTGAATGACGCCGATGCCGCCTTCCCTTGCTATTGCAATGGCAAGCTCATCCTCAGTAACAGTATCCATTGCTGCTGAAACAATCGGAGTATTGATCCTGATGTTTCTCGTAAACATCGAACCCAGGTCAACTTCCCGCGGTAATACCTCGGAATATGAAGGGACAAGTAGCACATCATCAAAAGTCAGACCTTCATAAAGTATCTTATCCTTAATAAATGACATTGTCAGATCTCTTTAATTTTTGATGCCGCAAATTAGTAAAAAAATCAGGACTCCTGTAACTTGTTCTTTATTTTTAACCTGCATAAAAAATTGAAATACAGTTATTACTTTTGTAGGAAATCCTGCATGTCCTTAAAAATTTGCCTCAACAGGCGAAAAAATTGTCATGAATCTTGAGCAGCACCGGCAAATATTGATCAAATACTGGGGATTCACATCTTTCAGACCGCTCCAGGAGGAGATAATTCAATCCGTAACCGGGGGCAGGGATACTCTTGCCCTTATGCCGACAGGGGGAGGCAAATCAATAACCTTCCAGGTGCCTGCACTTGCAATGGAAGGCACATGCCTGGTGATAACACCTCTGGTTGCTCTTATGAAGGAACAGGTCAGCAGGCTTAACAGCCTGGAAATAAAATCTATGGCCATTCACTCAGGAATGTCGAGGGAAGAAATAGATATCTATCTCGATAATTGCATCTACGGCGACTACAAATTCCTTTATGTCTCGCCCGAAAGAATAGCTACCCAGACATTTCAGGCAAAGGTCCCGCGGCTGACCCTGTCGCTGATAGCAATTGATGAAGCACATTGCATTTCACAGTGGGGCTATGATTTCAGGCCATCATACCTTAAGATAGCACGGATCAGGGATTTTATCTCCGACAAGGTCCCGTTTCTTGCACTTACAGCTTCGGCGACTGCACGCGTGATTGATGACATAATGGACAAACTGGAATTCACTGAGAGGAACGTTCTGAAGACCAGTTTCGCCAGGAAAAATATTTCATACATGGTCAGAAATGTCGAAGATAAGGGTGCCTATCTCGTCAAAACCCTTAAAAAGGCACCAGGCAGTGGAATAATATATGTAAGAAGCAGAAAGAGGAGCAAGGAAGTTGCCGAGCTTCTGGTTGAGAATGGAATAAATGCTGATTTCTACCATGCAGGGTTGCCTGCTGAGATCCGTGAAAAAAAACAAAATTCATGGTCATCGGGTGAAACCCGGGTCATTGTTTCGACAAACGCCTTCGGAATGGGAATAGACAAACCTGATGTAAGGTTCGTCATACACTGGGATATTCCGGATTCCATAGAGAGCTATTTCCAGGAAAGCGGAAGGGCTGGCCGAGACAGTAAACAATCATTTGCTGTTATGCTTTATTCCCCTTCCGATAAGAACAGGCTTAATGACTCCCTGCGGCATAAATTTCCACCTGTTGAAAAGATAAAGGATACATATGAGGCTTTATGCAATTATCTTCAGCTGCCTCTTGGCTCGGGTAAAAACAATGTGTTTGATTTTAATATGGCTGAATTCATTTCACGTTACAGGCTGCCCGCAATAGAAGCTTTTAACAGTCTTTCATTCCTTCAGAGGGAGGGTTATGTGGAATTTACCGAGGAAATAAATAATCCATCAAGGGTCCATTTTGTGGTAGGAAGGGATGACCTGTACAAATTTCAGGTTGCAAATGAAAGTTTTGACGGATTTATAAAACTTCTGCTCAGGTCATATACGGGTATGTTCACTGAGTTTGTGGCAATCAGTGAAGAAGCACTGTCAAGAAAAACAGGCTTAAGCAGGGATACCGTTTATCAGTATCTTGTTAAACTGTCAGCCCTGAACATCATTAAATACATCCCCGGAAAAAAGACAGCAATGGTGATCTTCACAGAGGAAAGGCTTGAAAGAAAGGCATTGGTGATATCTCCTGAAAACTATCTTTATGTAAAAGACAGATATGTCCAGAGGCTGAACAAAATGATTGATTATGCAGAATCCCAGAACAGATGCAGGGCAGTTACCCTGCTGGATTATTTTGGCGAGGAATCAGACAGGTGCGGGATCTGTGATGTGTGTCGTGAAAGAAACGAACTTGATTTGAGCAGGTATGAGTTTGACCTGATAAAGGAAGAAATAAAGGGTATCCTTTCAAGGGAAAACCCTGATGCCGAAGAGCTTGTAAAAATGATCGACCACCCTGAGGATAAGGTTGTGAAAGTCCTTCGATGGCTCCTTGATCACAATAAGATTTCCAGTGATAAGGATCACAGGCTCTCATGGATCTGATGATGCGGATTTAATATTGTTTTGGGTAAAAAAATTGCCCTGCCGGGGTAATTTTTTACCCCCGCAGGGCAAAAATTTTATCAGAGTCTGTATGCCTGACGGGCAAGAAGTTTCCATTTCCCGTCCTGCTTCTGCCATATCAGAACATTCCCGATCCTGAGATTTCCGGGAGTCCCGTTGCTTGTGAATTCGGATGAATAGATATGTCGTACGACTGCAATATCGCCAGAAATGGTTATTGTCTGGTCAGTCATGTCAATAGTAAGATAATCATTTGGTTGCAGGCTGACTATCTCATCAATGCATTCTGACTTGTTCTGGACTTTTCCGCTTGAATGGCCGTAAACCAGCTTATCGGCAAAAATAGCCTCAAGAATGTTCCTGTCGGCATTTATTATGCCTGTTTTGAACTGTTCTAGAGCTGCCAGTACTTCCTTTTCCTGAACCGCAGGATCGGTTATTTGACATGAATTATCTGATTTGCAAGAAAATAAGCCAATCAGAAGTATGGATATTGCAAGCAGGTTTTTTTTCATTTTTCCGGAATTTTTCATTTTTGTTTGTACAGATTTGCTGATTGCCAGGTTTTACCATGTTCTTTTCTTCATGAACTCATCTACCTGGCTTCTTGTAAGCTGCTGTAGTTCGGGGTGCTGGCCAAGCCATTTCATGAAATCTTCAATAATTTCACTGGTCCACTGGCTGTCTATCTGTCCGGCATTGTATTTGCCCTGTTTCAGCCTTTCATGACTGAACTTGTCGCGTATTGACACAAATTCCGCTGTAAGGATCACTTTCTCTGCCATATGCGCAGGAATAAAAAGTACTCCTCCACCCTCCGACATTACCAGGTCGCCTGGAAGCACTATCGCTGCTCCGATCCGGATAGGAGTATTCAATCCGATCAGAATGACGCTTTTCAGGAATGAGGGATGAAAATCACGTACATAGGCATTGAATCCGTTTATGGCGGCAAGCCCTTGCATATCTCTTGCAGCTCCGTCGAAGACCACTCCTGTTCCGGTCCTGTTGAAAATTGCATTGCCAAGATTGTCGCCGATAAGGGTACCTTCATTAATTTTTCCGAAACAATCAGCCACATACACATCACCCTTCTGAAGTACGGAAATAGGCCATGAATTGCTGGCCCCGTTGAATCCCGACTTGTGGCCTCTTTCGGTTATGTTCTTATCAAGATCAGGCCTGGTGGGGATAAACCTGGCTGTGACAGCACGACCGAAAACCTGAACATCTCCATTCGAGGTTTTCCAGTTGCCCTCATACTGGTTTGTATAACCTTCGTTGTTCAGAACCTGCCAGGCTTCTTCAATGCCGATCTTTTTGGCCCTGTTTATCAGGTCGTCTGAAATTTTAGGACGGCCGTCGGGAAAACGCTCTCCTTTCCATTCAGAGGTTAGAAACATCAGCTCTTCTTTGGAAATTGTCTGACAGAACGCTGACTGGATGTATATTGCACCCAGAATGATAAAAAGCACAAGTTTTGTTTTCATGATTTATATATTAACAGATTGATTTCAATTGTCTCGGGCTAAAATAAGGAAAGAAGGATTACTATACAAGATTTTACACTTTTTCAGTGTTCTTTTTTTTCAGAAATCCTCCTCCAATTAATTGCATTTATATCTCATCAGGTTCTATTTCGATGATAAACAGATCTTTGGGTTTTAAACGGTATTCGATTCCTACCTCATTCCCTGAATATGATTTCAGTAATCTTTTTCCTTTAAGGTCAATTATATAAACTCTTCCTGATGAAGGAAGACCATAATTTCCGGCATTGATTTTAAAAGAGATGTTTAATGGTTCATTGCTGATACTTGCCACAGCAATTCCAATACTTTTATCGGTTGCCTGCCAGGTTCCTGTATATATCAGCGGGAACCTGCCACGGAATCTTGTTACACTCTTGCCTTCCTTTCCTGCATAAATTGAAAGGCGTGAAATATCAAGCTCTTCATCAGGGATGTTTATTTCCGGGCTCCTCATGAACCTGCCGTGCAGAAGGTATTTCAGACCGAGGTTCCTCACCGTCGCAAGGTTCAGCAAATAATCGATCTCTTCCTTCCTGTCCTTTGCCAGGAATTTCTGATAGTTTGAAATTGTTGGCTGCAATCCCCATACAAACGATCTGGCCTGTTCCATAAGAAATTGCCTGTTAAAATCATCGTCAAGCATTTCAAGGGGATCCGCCGGTGCAAATTCCCTGGGCCACAGCTCATCGTAAGGAGGTACAAGCAACGATGAGTAATTGCCGTATGTTATTGCATACTGATGATACACAGCCTGGAAAAACGGTATCACTTGCCATTCGTCGATGCCGGCATACCTCTCCCTGCTTACAGCCAGTGTCAGGAAGAGATCGAGGTGTGGCAGCCAGGCTTCCCCGGCACCCTCACCCGCAAGAACTGGGTGTCTGTCACTGTTGATCTTTTGCCTGATCATGTCTGAGAGGATATTGAAATTTTCAAACCAGTATTTACCCGGGCCCGGCGGATGGCCATGATCCCTGTCATAGCATGAAAGAGCCAGGCATGCCTGGTCCATATAGACACCATTTGCCATATAGGTGTTTACCGCACTGTCGCACAGGGAGGCATATTTATGTTTCCAGAAGTCTGTGGCCAGACACATGGAGGCTGTCGGCCTGTTTGAAAAGATGTTGTAAACATGTGTATTGATCTCACCGTTCTGATCCTTGACGGCATAAACCTGGGCATTTTCTTTTTTCCAGCTTTCGGTGGTTGTACCCCACAGGCGCTGGTTCATATATACTATCGCTCTGATGCCCTGATGTCCGGCTTCCGAAACGGCTCGTATGAATGATTCCCTGCCTTCCCTAGGAGGAACATATTCGGGAAAACCGTCGTCATAGGAGCATCCGTGCCACCAGTGCCAGAAAACACTTACAGGTAATCCAAGCCTCTTCTGAAGATCCCCTGCGGGTGTAAGGACATTCGATGATTTGCCCCTGTTCCATTCCCACAGAGCTGTGCTTTCAAGCCATTCGGGAGTAAGCCCTTTTAAGAACCGGCTTTCCCTGGTCCATCGCTGTTCCTCTGCCCACTCCCTGTACATTTCAGCTGCCGTGATCCAGTCTCCCCTGAAGGACCCGATAACTCCAGAATATGCTGGCTCATAGATGCCTGTAACGGGATCGGAACCAGGGAGATTATGCATCCCGTAAACGAGAGAACCGGCTGAATCGACCGATACCGAGAAATTCTTATTGTAAACGAGTGTGTCGTTGCAGGCTGCATAAAAACCATATACCGCAGGATCATATATGGTGATGCATTGCATCGACAACCCGGGATATGCCCATTCATATTTTCTGATGCTTCCTTTAATTGATGACAGATTACCTCTGGGATCTTTCATTACCTGTCCCATCCACTGCGGAACAGCCAGAAATTCATTGTCTGCCTTTCTTATGCCTGCAATGCGGGGATATATAATCTGCCTCATCTGATTTCCGGGATTTCTGACAGAAATCTTCCAGAAGGAAACCGGGCTTGCGGAATCCAGGGTTACAGTAGCGACCACTTCCATCTTATCGTCGGGTTCAGCGAATTTTTTCCACTTCAGTTCCAGAACGGAAGGCCCGGGTTTCGAGAATGTGAATTTTAATGCTGAATTAATGTCAATCAATGGCTCTTCCGGCCGTGCAAATTCAATTTCCCAGGGTGACCCGTGCAGTGCATTTCCATCAAGCATGTTATAGCTGTTGTTTTGATCAATAAAATCTGTGAAAGCTCCTGTCCTGCCATCGAATCCAAGGCTTATCATGCCATTATCGATGAAGATCTTGTCCTTTGTACTGTCAGTCCTGCACCCTGACAGTACAAGAAAAATTATGTAAAGGGAGGCAAATATTTTTCTTCTTATGTTTAATTCCATATTGACTATTGTCTGTGGATTTGTAGATCAAAATTCTGTATCAGGTTTGGAAAGAATTTTCGCGATATCATTTTTGTGAGCTGACAAACCATCCGACGAGATTTGTGTTCATATCTTCATACCACGATTGTATCTCATCTGCAGCGAAAACAAAAAGCCTGTCACCCGGTTGTACGCGGGTCTTTTGCATCATATGAACTCCCCATCCTTCATGGAGCACGTGCCTGCTGAAATTAAGGTTCCCAAGGTTAAGATAGAGGTATAAACTGGGATTTGGATTACGGGGAAACATCCATCCGCCGGCAGCCATTTCCCCGACAATTATGTCTGTCAGCCCGTCTGAATTGACATCAGCTGCCACAAGGCTGTGGGGACAATACAGTGCACTATCGAGAAGGATCTCATTCCATGCTGCCGCTGTATCTTTTGCCACCCGGTGAAAGACTCCGAGCCGCGCATCAGGTATCTCAGCTTCGGCTGCAATGATTTCAGGTTCGCCGTCATTATTCAGATCACCCACTTCCAGCTGATTCATCCCTCCGAAACGCTCATTCCTGACCCATGACGGAACACCCGGATATTCAGGTATGGTCCTCTGATCCCAGCTGCTGTAGCGATGAACCTTCCATTGCCCTGTAAATGGATCGCCGGGGCATTCTGCCCACAGGTTGCCGCAGATAAGATCAGGCTTTCCGTCTCCTGACAGATCACCTGATACAAGCCCCGACTGAACATTACCGGTAAATTTTGACAGGTCATAAATGAGATGTTCTTTCCACGGCTCAGCAGGATCTTCATTAATCTGAAACCAGTACAGCCTTTTACGGCTTGTTACCACAGCTACTCCTTTTACCTTTGTCCCTGAAATATTTAATTCATAGGGTATGATGTCATGAAAGCCTTTTTCCGCATCTCCCTCCATGGTTTTTACGTTGGCTATCAGATGCTCCTTCCAGTGCCTCTGACCGGCCACCTCCTCATACCAGATCAGGTTGGTGCCATTATTTTCAACTGTACGGCCAACAACCATTTCGTCGATCCCGTCATTGTTCACATCAAATGAGCAGGCTCCGTTGCAGTATCGTCCAGTTGTCGGGGGAACTACTTCTGACCCTGTTGCGTATTGACTTATGGAAAATTCAAGAATCCTGTTGCCCGATATGGCAATAACCGGACCTGATAATCCATTACGGTACACCGCATTCCCAAAGTGTTCCTTCCCAAGCTGACTTATCAAAACCGGCTCGACCCTGACAGGCGGTTCAGTGGTCTTCCTGCCGGTTGAAGGATTATTGCATGTTGCTGAGATAAATAACAGCATTACGAATAATATCAGTATGCTATTTGTGCTCATGATCTTTTGTTTAAATTCATATTCATGGAAATGCCGGTAATAACGGCCTCGTACAGAAGAAACAGAATTTCCCTGTCAAATCCTTTTCTGTCAATTAAATTTCAGATACTGCTTGCCTTGTTCTTGTTCCTGATCATTCTCTCTATTGAAAGCAGATTCATCATCTGATACCTGACCTGATGAAAATTATCTTTACGATATATGCTGATTTCCGGCCTTTTCTTGTCATTTCCGAAACGGTCTGCCGCCTGTCTCCAGATCCCGTTTTCCGTATTTGCCATGGTCCTGAGGCAATATTCCCTTCCCCTCTCATACCATTCCTTCGCCCAGGTCTCGCCGGTATGTTCCATAACCATCATCGTTGCCACCAGTAATTCAGTATGCGCCCACATTACCTTAAGGTCAAAATCAGGCCCCTGGCATTTTCCTCCCGAGCTGAAAACAAAATAATCTTCTGTGCCCATCCCTTCAAATACATAATCCCAGGTCATTTCTATGAGCCTGCGTATCCTTGCTTTTACAGTATCAAACAACTTCCCGTCATTCCTGCGCAATGCCTCATGAAGAACCATCCACAATGTCTCGAGGAAATGACCGGAGTACATCACTGCTTCATGCCCCGGTAACCTGGAATAATCGTGAAAGAGATTCTCGTTGTTTATCCCGTATTCAGGATTCCAGAAATCATTTATTATGTGATTGATATGTTCATTCTGAAGTTCTTCCAGCTTCTTATCCCTGTAAAAATCCAGCAGACTGGTAAGATTCCATACAAACATGAAAGAGTGCCCGATTGTCCTCAGCCCCTTCTGATCAATGCCTGGAACAACAATGCCTTCATAATCACGACATTCGTAGGCTCTGACCGACGACCGGATAGAATCAAGGGCGATATCCAGGTCATTCCTGTTGCCGCTGGCCTTATAAAGTTCGATCAGTCCAGCCGAAGAAAAGAGCGATCCGTAAATGTCGCTGCCACTGCCCTGTGATACCGTGCTGTCAACAGGCTTACCCTGCCTGTTAACAGATTCACGCCATAAACCTTTACCGAGATACATGTTTTTTACAATGAAATTCCTGGATTTTTCTGCCATTTCCAGGTATTTCCTTTCCTTTCCGAAATTATTGTAAAGGAATGAGTACACCCATATACCGCGCCCCTGATACCATATATACTTCTCATCGTTTACCACCTTGCCGTTATCATCAAGCTCGCACATAAACCCACCGAGCTCCCTGTCATACCCACCCTTTTCCCAGAAAGGAAGATACTGGTTAAAGATCCTTTTATGGTAATCACCTCTCAGTTCTTCAAGTGTCATTCCTGCAATTTTCTCCGGTATAACACCGGTTCTCCCTTGAATGAGTTCTGTTTCGGGTTCATTAATTGAAATCCTTTGTTCTGCATCCTGATGCCCGGATCCCTTATCAGGATTTATTCCGGCGGCGGCGGCCGTTCCGGAAAGGATATCCCCGGCAGCAATAGCAGCCGTTCCTGTGATAATATTCTTTATGAAAGTTTTGCGGGAGGTCTTCATTATTCAGGTGTTTTAGCCTTAATCTGTTTGAAATTGTAAAATATAGTCCCCGAAATCCCGGGGAATTCAGTCAGAATAAATTTTGTCAGCTTTATGTCTCCCTGGGTGTGCTCACCTGGTCGACAAGATAAATAATTGACTTGAAAGAAATCCCTGAATGAAGACTCAGGCCTATCTCACAGGTCCGGCTGGTGCTATATCCGTTTTTGACATTCTCAGGTATCTGCGATCGCAAATTACGCAGTCCGTGCCTGTTCAGTTCGGGATATGTAAATCCTCTGTCCCCGGCAAATCCGCAGCAGTTGGTATCCGGTGTAATAACCTCAGTTGAACATCTTCGTGCAAGGTCTGTCAGCATCCCGTCAAGCCCCATTTTTTTCATGCTGCAGACAGGAAAAACCGTGACAGTTTCCTTTAAAGGCGTTATTTCAAGATGGGGGAGAAGGAATTTCGTTATGAACTCAACAGGTTCATATAATTTGAGGCTTGATTTGAAATTGTCCTTCATTGTGAACAGGCACGGGCTCATATCGCAAAGAACAGGATATTCTCCGTTATTGCTTGCTTTCAGAAGGGCTGCTTCAAGTTCTGCAGACTTCATTTCACCTGCCTTGCGGTATCCCTTGCTTAAAAATGCCATCCCGCAGCACAGGTTGTCGAGATTATCAGGATAGATTATCTCATATCCTCCCTTTCCAAGGAGTTCTTTCATTTTTTGCGTAAGTTGCACCTCTTCCCGGTGGTCTCTCGATGTCCCCATCGACCTGTTTATGCATGACGGAAAATAGACCGCTTTTCTTGGCCCATCTCCCCTTTCGATTTCATCCTTCCTTATTTTTTTTGCCCCGTCGGGCATGTAAGGATTCCAGAAGGGTATCCGGTTACCGGAAAGTTTTCTCAATCCACCTGAAACAGCTTTCATTACAGAAGTACCTGACAGCATGTGTATGAAACTTACCATTTTTAATGCTGTGCGGGCCGAAGCAGTAACAAAATCCATGTTTCGTGCAAGCCATCCCGACACTTTCTGCCTTTCTCCGATCTTTTCCAGACGGAGGTCCTTTATGAGCTTCCCTGTGTCAATTTTGACAGGGCATGTTATGGCACACAATCCGTCGGTTGCACATGTATAATCTCCGGCGTAGGAATATGCTCTTATCAGGGATGATGCCATGTGAGGCTCATGTCCGCTCTTTACAAGTTTTGATATCTCCCTGAAGATGCTTATCCTCTGCCTTGGGGTAAGTGTAAGGTCGGCGGAAACGCATGAAGGTTCGCAGAATCCGCACTCGATGCATTTGTCTATAATTTCATGTGCAGGTGGGAGCGGTTTGAGGTTTTTAAGATGGATTTCGGGATCGGAATTCAATACCACTCCGGGATTAAGGATCTGTTTCGGATCAAATATCTGTTTTATCCTGTGCATCACCATGAAGGCCTCTTTTCCCCATTCCTTTTCTACGAATGGAGCTACATTTCGCCCTGTCCCGTGCTCAGCTTTAAGCGATCCGTCATACTTGTCAATGACCAGCTTCGCAACCTCCTCCATCAGTATCCTGTACCTTTCAGTCTCTTCCTTCATGCTGAAATCCTGGCTGAAGATGAAATGCAGGTTGCCTTCAAGGGCATGGCCGTAAATCACCGCATCATTATATCCCGATTTCCTCAGGAGCTCCTGCAGATCGGCCGTGGCATCGGCAAGCCTTTCAACCGGAAAGGCTACATCCTCGATGATCACTGTTGTGCCTGGTCGGCGCATCGCTCCGACAGAAGGGAACAATCCTTTTCTTATGTTCCAGTAAACCGCATATTCAGCGGGATTGTCCGTAAACCTGACCGGCATTTCAACGGGTATGTTCCCGATTGCATTCATTATCTGCTCAATCTGCCTGCCCAGGTCATCCATGCCGGCGGAAGAGGTCTCAACAAGCAAAGCGCTGGCACCGGGTGACAGGGTTTTTAAGAATTCCGGCATGCCTTCCTTGTCCGCCACCGCCGAAAGTCCTGCCCTGTCAATAAGTTCAACCGCTGTTACAGGCCCCTGTTTCAGGAGGACGACTGCAGTGCATGCATTTCTGATGTCAGGGAAAATCATCAGTGAGCTGGCACGGAAAGGATTTTCCGCAACGGTATTCATTGTTATGCCCGAAATAAAGGCAAGGGTGCCTTCCGACCCTATAATGAGATGCTTGATTATCTGAACCGGATCAGAAAAATCGGTCAGCGCATTAAGACTGTAACCGGTAGTGTTCTTAAGAATATATTTATGCCTGATCCTGTCAGCAAGCTGTTTATTATCCTTTACCGAATTTGAAAGATCAACGATTTCTTTTATTAGGGACTCATGTGATTTTATGAAATCCTCCCTGCTTTTTTCATCGCCTGTATCAAGCACGCTGCCGTCAGCTAATACCAGCCTGAGGCTTTCAATGGTGTTATATGCATTTGCGCCCGTCCCGCTGCTCATCCCGCTTGCATTGTTTGCAATGATGCCACCAATTGTTGCTGAATTGATGGAGGCGGGATCGGGGCCTATCTTTTTTCCATATGGAGCAAGGATGGAGTTGATAAAGGCTCCCGTAAGCCCGGGTTGTAACCTTATTTGAGAACCATCTTCATTGATTGAATAATCTTTCCAGCGTCCCGCAGCTACCAGGAGCACCGAATCGGTAATGGCCTGCCCTGAAAGACTGGTTCCCGCTGCCCTGAATGTGACCGGAATTTCCATGGCTGAACACTCCCTGAGAACAAACGAGATCTCATTCTCATCCAGAGCTTTGATCACAATTTTAGGGACCAGCCGGTAAAAGCTTGCATCAGTCCCATAGGCAAGAGTATAAAGAGGATCATGGTAAATCCTTGCTTTATCTATCTGCCTGACCAGTATGTCGTAAAGATCCGAATATTTTCCGGTCAGCATAGGTGATTATTTGACTGAAAGGCTGCAGGGGATATCTATAGCATCTCCTGAACAGGAGCCAGTTCCTTCACATGGAGGTTTCTCCAGCGTACTTTTATTCCGCCGCCATCATGTATCTGCAGAAGGATCCTGCCCTGTCCCTGACCGATCTTCTCGTCGACCAGCTCAATCATCTGCACATCATTAAGGTATGTGTTGACCTTGTTCCCCTGCATCTTGATCCTGAGCTTGTTCCATTCTCCCTTCTTGAGGATGTTTTCCATCTCATCAGGAATCTGTATTATCCATCCCCTTCCGTATGATTCGTAAATACCTCCTGTATCGTGTCCGGGAGGAGCCACTTCAACCTGCCAGCCTGATATCTCAACATCTTTCTTTATATACGACCGTATAAAAACTCCGCTGTTACCGTCGGAGATCTGCTTGAACTCCAGCGTCAGGTCAAAATCGTCATAATATTTCCTGGTCCCGAAGTAACCGTATTTCTTGTCGGGGCCGCTTTCACAAACGAGCTCGCCATTATCGACATACCATAGTTCGGTGCCATAAACATCCCAGCCTGTAAGGTCCTTGCCATTAAAAAGATCCTCTTCCTTTGGTTTCATCGGAAGTTCTTTGATCTTCATGTTTTTATACCACGAACGACTTCCATGATCCTGTAAAGCTATGACGCCTTTCCTTGCAAGGCCATATTCAGGCGCACCTTCCCATTTACCGCTTCCCTTCCTGGCAAACCAGTCATCGGTCCATGCTTCAAATTCAACCACCTTCTCTTCATTGAGCCAGTATTCAACATGTCCGTTATCGAAAACAATTTTTGCAGTGTTCCATTCTCCGGCTTCCTTTACATGCTTCTTTGAATTGTCGGCTTCGTACATTGCATAATCTGCCGCTGCTTTCTGCCATTCTTCAAGCTTGTCAGGAAATCCGATATCATCGACCACCTGATATTCAGGTCCGCTTACGTAGGGGACTTTATATTCCGGACGTTCAAGCACATGATACAACACACCACTGTTACCGCCTTCTGATATTTTCCAGTCGAATGAAAGGATAAAATTATCGTACTGCTTATCAGTTACGATATAGCCGGTACTGTCACTGCCCTTTCCAAGTGCAGTAAGTGTTCCGCGTTCAACGGTCCATGGTGCGGTAATACCCTCCCCTTTGAAATCACGCCATCCCTCCATGGTTGTTCCGTCAAACAGCAGCTTCCATCCTTCCTGCTTTTCCTGATCGGTAAGAATATTGTCCTTCTGGCCGCAGCCAATCATCAGCAATCCCTGAAGCAGTATTGCAGTCCATAATAAGAATTTCTGTTTCATGTGTTAATTATTTAGGTTATTAATTGTGATTTAAAATTATTATTTTGATATCGCATCATCTTCATTCACTTTAAAGATACGATAATTGACGGATCAACGGGGAATCTCCCCGATTCGCTTCCATAAACCGACAGCCCTCCCTGGTTTGCATCAGCATTTTTTACCTCGAGACGGACTATCACCTTATGCGTCTCAGCGGCCTTGCGGATTGCTTCCTGACCTGCTATTAACCTTACCATATACCCATAGGAGCCGGCTTCATCGAGCAGCCATTTTTCTTCCCTTTTCTTGCTGCCCCATTCCCATCCGGGTTTCTGGGTTGCCCACGACAATATTCCCCTGTGATCGGCCGGATCATCAGGAAGGACCTCAGTGGCGGTTTCCTGACCATTGACTGATATTACCACCGTCGAGGGGAAAAGCTTTTCATCGGTCTGCGGATAACTGTTCTTCCCATATCCGGGAATGATCCCTTTTGTGGAAACGACAGTCATGCCTATGCTTTCCGCATCTCCCTCATCAAGATATTTCTCCTGCGGATAGCGTGCTGCAAGTTCTGCAAGAAAAGTAATGGTATCTATATTTTCTGCGTTGAGTTCTGCCGGAAGGTTGAACTCATACTCGAAAAATCCTGTACCCATGCCCCATGCCTTCCGGCCCTCCTGGGGAGTCAGATGCTTTATGCTCCACGAAGCGTTGCTGAACGCCGAGGGTGAGACGGTGATCATCCGGCTGTCCTGCTGCTTTTTGCTCTTCACCCTGAACGGGACAAAATTCCTGTGCAGGATATTTCCATTCCCGTCTTTCAGGGTTGTGGCAAAACTCATCACTGCTGTCATGTCGGGCATCTTTACCCTTACCGGCTGGAGCGGAACAAACGAGTATGGTTCAGCTGAAGCATCAACCTCACCTTTTTCCCATTCAAACCTGCTTCCTGTCTGATCCCATCCGAAAACAGAGTATTCAATCTTCAGGTCACCAGGAATATCTGATGTTACGGCACTGACGCCCAGCGGGATCACGGCACTCTCTCCTCCGCTGAAGGATTTAAAGAAATCTTCACCAGCAACAACGTACAGGTCGCTCTGGAGGTCTTTCATACTCATGCCGGGGGATAATTCATCCAGCCCGAATTCCTTACGCGTCCGGTCGAACCTGTAATAGCCGTTCCATTCATTGATTACATCATGGAATTCGGTGAAAAGGAATCCGGCGATCTTTAGCCTCTTCCTGAATTCATTCATCATGATGTGATATTCCCATGTCAGATCAATATCGCCCGTGCTGCCGTCGTAACCCCATACGGCTCCGCATTCTGAGTTCAGCATCGGCTGATTGCCCTGGACATTGCCACCGATAAAGTTATATTTTGATCCGGGGTATGTGTTTTTTACATATTCATCCATGACATCTTTCCACTGCCGGGCAGGATTGTATGAGTGCCAGGTATTGAGATCCGTTTCCACATGGTCGAGGTTGCATGGTGAGTTATCCTCGACAAGCCTTGTCTTGTCAAACTCCTTGGTCTTCCTGTACCATGATCTTACCCATTCCTGAGTCTCAGGGGTGTAAACGGATCTGCCTGAAACAGGATCTTTTGTGAATAATCCCCATGTCTCATTGAACAGCACCCATGAGAATATCGACGGGTGATTATAATCCCTTTTTATCTCATTCTCAGCAATATATTCCCAGTTAGCCTTTGCCTCCGGTGTCGGTTCTCCCCAGTAATTAGGCACATCCTCCATGATAAGCAGTCCAAGTTTGTCGGCCCAGTACAGTTTCCTGGGGATCTCAGCCTTGATGTGAATTCTGAGGCCGTTCAGTCCCAGGGCCTTTGTCCTCATTATTTCCTCCTTCATGAACTGGTCGGAGGGGAAAGTGTAAAAACCTTCGGGATGATAGCTCTGATCAAGGGTGAGCTTGAGATACAGAGGTTTATTGTTCAATGCAACGTATGTGAAATCCTTACCCGGTATGGGAACAACAGAAATTTTGCGCATGCCGAAATAGGTTTTTACTGCATCCGACGATTCCTGTGACGTTACCGATGCTGTCACCTCATAAAGAAAAGGATCCTCTACCGACCAGAGTTTCATGTCAGGTATATCCAACGAAAACTCAGCTTCCTTTTGTCCTTCCTGAATGGGTGCCTCGAAGCCGAGGGCATTCCAGTGACCGGTAAGCCTGAATACTGTTCCCGCAGGTGCAGGAGTTGAAAGTTCAAGCCTGATATTGACTTTTGCAGCATCTATGTCGGGTGTGAAAAATATGCCTGAAATATAAAGATCTTCCCGCGCTTCCAGATACACTGTCTGCCAGATGCCTTTTGCATTTCCGTAATACTGCTTGCCCGACGGCCTGTTATCAAGCTCCTGGTCCTCAACCATTATCACAAGCTTGTTCTTCCCTTTTTTCAATGCATCAGTGATATTGAACTCAAAAGGCACATAGCCGCCTTTGTGTTCTCCGGCAAACTGTCCGTTTACCCATACCTTTGTGTGAAAATCGCTGGCCCCGATCAGAAGGTAAATGTCCTTGCCTTTCCATAGCCTGTCATTGTCAACAACAAAATCCCTGTAATACCACCCTGTATGTACCCCCGGCATTTCAATACCGCTTTTCGGGGAGGCCCAGGAAAATGGTACAAGGATCTTCCTGTTGAAAAATTCAGGTCTGCTGAACCAGCTTTCGGATTCGCCTTTGCCGGCTGAATCAGGTGCGAAATTCCAGTAGCCGTTGAGGTTCATCCATGCTTCCCTTTCAAAATCCGGCCTTGGATGTTCCTGCAAGGGAATTTCAACAACCGGCCGGGAGCATGAGTAAAACAGGAAAACGGCAAACGAAAGAATCAGATATTTCTTCATAAAATTCAGGTTATGGTAAGAGGTATCGGATACCTCTGTAATTTGACCTGTTGAAAGTAGCAGATTCTGATGAATTGTGCAATAATAAACAACTTCAAATAACCCGGATAAATATTTTGAATACATCTTTTCTTTTGTTTACTTTATTTTTTCCTGGTCAACCTTAAAAATCAGGTTTAATCTATTCATAAGATCAATGAGCGTTCAACTCGCGAAAACAGGGCATTACCGGTACCGAATCCTGGCACTGGTGTTTATGGCAACAACTATCAATTACTTCGACCGCAGCATTGTGGGCGTCATGGCCCCGACTCTCCAGTCGATGTTTGACTGGTCAAACAAGGACTATGCGGCTATAATGGTCTCATTCAAGATAGCCTATGGGATTGGATTGCTTTTCATGGGAGGCATAATTGACAGGATCGGTACCAGGGCAGGATATACTATCTCGATTGCCATATGGAGCCTTTTTGGAATGCTCCATGCAGTGATAAAACCTGCTTTCAGCCTTGTTGGATTCATTGTAGCGCGTTTCGGGCTCGGCATCGGGGAGTCGGGAAATTTCCCTGCTGCCATAAAAGCCGTTGCCGAATGGTTCCCGAAGAGAGACCGTGCCTTTGCAACGGGTATCTTCGACGCCTCAACCAGCGTCGGCGCTATACTTGCACCTTTTATAGTGGGCGCCATAGTGACTGTTGAAGGGAAAAACTGGCAGATCCCTTTCCTTTTCACCGGCATCCTGAGCTCTCTATGGGTTTTCCTCTGGCTGCGAACATACAGGAAGCCCGAACTGCACCCGAAAGTTTCAAAAGCCGAACTGGAATTCATAAACAGCGATTCCGAAGAAGAGTCAAGTGAACGTATCCCCTGGGCAAAAGTGCTGCCGAAACGCGAGACATGGGCATTCGCCCTTACAACTGTCACCGACGGTGTATGGTGGTTCTATCTCTTCTGGGGAGCCAAGTTCCTTTTTGAACAGTTTGGGGTTGACATAAATAATGTGGGACTGCCGTTCCTTGTAATATTCGTTATGGCCGATGCCGGCAGCCTTCTGGGCGGACTTGCATCGGGAGCACTTATTAAGAAAGGATGGACGATCAATAAAGCCAGAAAGATTACCCTGCTGGTCAATGCAATAATAATCCTTCCCGTAGCCCTTGTATCTGTAGTCGAAAGCAAATGGATTGCTGTCTTCCTTATCGGATTGGGCGCAATGGGCCACCAGTCGTGGTCAATAAACAGCTATACCCTTGTGCCCGACGTTTTCCCGAAGAAAGCAACGGCATCAGTGATCGGAATAGGTAAAATGGTTGGGGTGGCTATCGCAATAGTTGCAGACATATCATTGGGTGCTGTACTCGATCAGGCAGATAATTCAGGATATTTCTGGGCATTTATCATCGCAGGTTTTTCGTATATTTTCATTCTTGGTTTTGTCCATCTTCTGATGCCCAGGATGATACCTCTTGATGATGATCTGGAATATGTGAAAAAGAAATAAAGAAATAGGGAAATAGGGAAATAAGGAAATAGAGAAATAGGGAGATTGGGAAATAAGGAAATAGGGAAATGAATATTTAAATATAAGGAAATGTCAAAAAATGAGTTAACAAGAAGGAAATTCATAGGAAAAGCAGCAGCTGGTGTTGCAGGTGCGACCGTATCCCTTAACAGCAGTATGTCAGCTTCCTCCTATAGAAGGGTAATAGGCTCCAACGACCGCATAAACATCGGATTCCTTGGTTGCGGTGCAAGAAGCTCAGGGCACCAGAACATGGTCAAAATGTCGGAGAAAGAGAAAAACCTGGGTGTGGTTGCAGTTTGTGATATCTGGAAACTCAACCGTGAAAAGGCAGCAGCCAATTGCCAGAAACTCTTCAATACCTCCGTAAAGCAGTTTAAATATTCTGAAGAGATGCTGAAGATACCGGAACTGGATGCCGTAATGGTTGCAACCGGCGATTTCCAGCATGCAAAACTCCTTGCTGAAGTTGTAAGTGCGGGCAAGGACTGCTACGTCGAGAAACCCCTTTCAACCGATGTTGAAGATGCGAAGCTTGCAAGAAGCGCTGTGCTTTCGTCAAAGCAGGTAGTTCAGATGGGATCACAATGGGTCAGTGATCCGATGCAGATAAAGATCAGGGAGATGGTCAGGTCGGGAAAGCTCGGGCAGGTAACAAAGATCGAGCAGGTATGGAATGACAACAATCACAGGTGGCACCAGCCTGATGATCCGGATGTGGCGGCGCTGCGCGAGGAGGATACCGACTGGAAAAGATGGCTTCTCGGCAAACCCTATGTGCCGTTTGATCCCTGGAAGTATTTTGAATTCAGGATATTCCGTGAATATTCTGGAGGGATAACCTCCCAGTGGATGAGCCATGGAAGCGGACTGGTGCATTTTTACACCGATACCACCATCCCTGATTCAATGGTCGCTAACGGTGGAATTTTCGGATGGCCCGATATCCGGCAAAATCCGGATACCTTCCAGGCCCTTGCCACCTACAATGATGCAAAACTGCTTTATTCCTACAGCTCCAGCTACGCAAACAGGTTCGGCGATTATACATGTATCAGGGGAAAGGAGGGAACGCTTTTTGCGCACGGCGGAGAAGGCAGCGCAAGCTGGTTCTTTATACCAGAGCATCAGAATCTCCCGGGCGGTTTTGACTTTTTCGACGGACTGAAGGAAATGGTCAGGAAAGGTCAGGCTGAAGCCGTCACAGTTAAGGAGTATGGCATGAAACCCGGTCCGGTAAGCCTCAGCGATGACAGCAAATACCATCTCGACAATTGGGCGGACTGTATGAGAGCCAGGAATGCTGATACCAACGGCAATATCCATACAGGCTACTGGAATGCCATTGCATCGGTAATGGCCACCTATGCCTATCGCCAGGGCAAAAAGCTGTACTGGGACCATGAGAAGGAGGAAATTGTGGATCAGCCTGTTTTCGGGTAGGATGCTTTGGGAAGAGACGAAGGGACTTAGAGACGAAGAGACGAAGAGAGGGGGGGAGATAAAGAGAGGGGGAGAAGGGTAGAAGTGTCTTGTCCT
>CAZTDW010000043.1:0-21942 GCA_964611835.1 uncultured Rikenellaceae bacterium
GGAATAATTGATGTGGCTGACGACCGGGGAGAAACTAAGGCCCAGGGACCGGCAATGGGAATAGGGATTGACATGCTTTCAGGTAAGACCGATGAAGCCGGAAGGCTGAACATTACCTCTTCACTGAAGTCCGGCAGAATGCCTGAAAAGAAGAAGGAAGCCCTGATGAGCAAGACTTTTTCAGATAAACTTGGACTTGTACCCGGTGATACAATGACACTTGTAAGCTCAACCATGTATGGTGAGTTCACTCTCCATAATTTCATTTTAAGCGGCACCGTTGAGTTTGGAACATCCGCTCTCGACAGGGGTACTATAATTGCCGACATACACGACGTAAGGGAAGCACTGAATATGGAAGATGCCACGGGTGAGATACTTGGCTTTTTCAGATCAGGTAACTATAATGATGAAGATGCCACTCTCATTTCAGAGCGTTTTAACCGGCAATTTTCCTCGGATGAAGACGAGTTTTCTTTGGTAATGAAAAATCTGCCCCAACTTAACAATATGGGATTCCTGGTTGAATACTCCGACAAGCTTCAGGGCATACTGGTCGCCGTATTTATCTTTGCCATGTCGCTGATTTTGTGGAATGCAGGATTGCTCGGAGGATTGCGCAGATACGGGGAATTTGGCATGAGACTTGCAATAGGTGAAGAAAAAGGGCACGTCTATAAAACTATGCTGATGGAATCATTTATCATAGGGCTCTTCGGTTCCCTCACCGGAATTTTTACCGGAATGCTGATCTCTCTTTACCTTCAGAACCATGGCGTTGATCTGGGGTTTATGATGAAAAATGCATCCATCATGATGCCCGGGATCTTCAGGGCGCAGATAACGCCTGCAACATGGTACATTGGCTTTGTCCCGGGTCTGGTATCCACGCAGCTGGGTACCATGCTGGCAGGAATTGGCATCTACAAGCGCCAGACGGCACAACTTTTCAAGGAACTTGAAGCATAAAAAGCCATGATAAGTAAAAAGGCAACCGGAATGAATATTCTGCACCATGGTTTTTCTGAAGTCATGGAGCGACATGCCATCTTAATATCGAAAATTTAAAAACATGCAAATAAATAGGATCGCTTCAGTTATAATAATCCTGACCGGTTTTTTAAACCTGCAGGCTCAATATCCCGATGGCAAGGAAATACTTATGAGAATAGACCGGAACATGACTTCTGAAAACCGGTTCTATTCATCATCAATGGTGATCCATGGCCGAAGGACAACGATTACATTCAAACTTAACACATGGACTGCCGGAGAAAAGAAATCTTTTACCGAGTATACTTTCCCGGTGCGCGAACAGGGTACAAAGATGCTTAAGCTGGATGAACAGCTGTGGATATACTCTCCTGATGCGGACCGTATAATCCAGATAGCCGGGCATATGTTGAGGCAATCAGTAATGGGTTCTGATCTTTCTTATGAAGATCTTATGGAGGATAGCAGACTGACGGACAGGTATAATGCCAAAGTTACAGGTACAGAGATCATTGACGGAAGGAATTGCTGGATAATCGAGCTTGCTGCCTTTGTTCCGGAAGTAGCTTATCAGGGCATGAAAATATGGGTCGACCAGGAACGTGATATTCCCCTGCGAGAAGAGATGTATGCAAAAAGCGGTACCCTTCTGAAAAGAAGCCAGCTGTCAAATATTGTCCGTATCAATGAAAGATGGTATCCCAAAAAACTGATCTTCAAAGACATGCTTAAAGAAGGGATGGGAACTGAACTGATTATCGATGAAATACAGTTCAATGTTCCGATTGCAGAACACATCTTTTCAAAGGCAAGCCTGAAAAAGTAAGCTGAAATCACTTTGAAGCTTTGCTCTTATCGAGCAGGTCGCTTCTATAAAGAGGTCTGGAACGAAGATATTCCACAGCATTATCTTTCTCGATCCCGGAATCGAATTCTTCTCCTGAACATACATCCCCGTACAGAAAAAATCTGAGCCACGGGATAATATAGCGCGAGAGAATTTTTAGCTGTTCATCCTGGCTTATGCCTTCCCTGCATCCGGCCAGCTTTTCACCCACGTCGCATTTGGGATGGCTTACCCCCATCTGGCAATGTGTGCCCCCTTTTATGAGAATATAGGTTTTGTCCGATCCTGATAAAGAATTGTAAATAGGCAGATGATGCCTGCCAGAAGGTGTTATGCAATCGTTGCTGCCTGAAAAGATCAGGGCCGGTACTTTGACCGAGGAGGCAGCTTTTATTGCTGATGGCCTCGTGTCAAAAGGTGAAAGCGCAATAATTGCATCGATGTCACTGGTCATGGTGGCTGCCAGGATCATCGATCCGCCTCCCATGCTGTGACCCATAAGACACCTGATTGTGTCGACACGGCCATAAAGTGGAGAAGAACTGTCCAAACCAAATTTTTCTATTTCATTGATGGCAAAAACCATGTCTTCCGCAAGCTTTTTGTGAGATGGGAACATTCCGTCCTCGCTTGCCGGAAATATTACAATATATCCTTCCGGGACAAGAAGTTCATATACATGCGAATACCATTCTCCTGAGATGAGATATCCATGACCAAAACAGATTAAAGGTAATTTTTTTCTATTGAGTGTGGATTCCTTATCTCCTGCATCTGAAGGAAAAAACATATCAACCGGGACTTTGCGGTTGTACCTCTCACTGTCACGGAGGACCAGAGATATTTTTTCAATTGACCTATCCTGCGCTGAAACACCCATGCCTGAGAAAAGTCCGATTACAATTAGTATGTTCTTCATTCCCGGTAAAGGACATTGAAATATGACTTCCATTCAACACCCTGTTAAGTTACTAAATCTTTCAGTTATTTCAGGAATGTCATATTGGAAATAAGAATTATGACACTGATACGGGCTCCCCCACCTGTCAATTAATGCACTTTTACCCTCAATGTAATCATCTGGCATTAAATTTTAATTTCTCAATTTCCCAAAAGTAAATTATCTTTAATGAGGATTCCTGCAGATAATCCCTTAAGGGATTTCATAGGAAGGATTTTTAAAAATTAATGCGATGACAGAAGAAATAACATCAAAAAAAACCTCCAGATGGACAGGTGTTGTCAAACAAACCCAAAGGGTATTCAGATGGACGGCAATAATCCTTTTGCTTTCCCTGTGCGTCTTCTTTTATTTCAAATATTTCTATACATACAGTGAGGGATACAGAGCAGGTTTGCTGCAAAAATTCTCAAATAAAGGAGTTTTCTTCAAAACCTATGAAGGGGAATTGATCCTTAGCAGTGTGGCAAGCACTTCCAATGTTGCCATTGCTTCGGAAAAATTCCTTTTTTCCGTGTTGAAAAAAGATGTAAGCCTAAAATATGATACCCTTCAGGGCAGGAATGTGATCGTGCACTACATAGAAAAAAAGGGAGCGGTTCCCTGGAGAGGTGATTCGCGATATCTTGTAGACAGTATTGCTTTAAGGAAATAATCTGTGATTTTTTACCCCGCGCTTTATAGGGAGGGAATAATTATTTTATCACCTTTTTCATAATTCCCAGCACGCCCCTGATAAAGGTTGCACTTGTAAGTACTTTAACTACGGGACTTCTGAGCACACTTCCGCGTCTTGTTGATGATCCTGTCGTTCTCCTTCCCCTTCCTCCTGCCTTTTCCCATTCCTTTCTTTCTGCTTCCTCCTCTTCACGTTTCTTTATAGAATCAATTTTTTCAGAAAGGATCTCAAAAGCGCTTTCCCTGTCAATGATTTCACTGTATTTCCTTACCAGATCGGAAGTTCTGTTTATTGTCTCTATTTCAGACGGCGACAAAATATCCATCCTGCTCATGGGTGCCCGCATCATCGTAGCCGCGAGGGGTGTCGGTATTCCTTTTTCATTAAGGGCAGTAACCAGCGCTTCACCTATTCCCAGAGATGTAAGTGTTGCATCTGTTTTGTAAAAGTCAGACAGCGGAAAGTTTTCAGCTGTAAGTTTTATAGCCTGCCGGTCGATAGCGGTAAATGCCCTTAAAGCATGCTGAACCTTCAGACCCAGCTGTGCAAGAACTTCATTTGGGACATCCATGGGATTCTGAGTCACGAAAAATACTCCTACACCCTTCGACCTGATAAGTTTTATAATGTTCTCAATCGCATTAAGGAGAGCTTTGCTTGCCTGATTGAAAACCAGGTGTGCCTCATCTATGAATATCACCAGCTCCGGCTTCTCAATATCCCCCCTTTCAGGCATGACATCGTAAACTTCTGCGAGGAGACAAAGCATAAAGGTGGAAAAAAGCTTCGGCTTATCCTGTATGTCAGTCAGTCTTATGATATTTATATATCCATTCCCTTCCCTGTCGCGTCTCATCAGATCCCTTACATCGAAGGACAGTTCTCCGAAAAACAGGTCAGCACCCTGCTGTTCGAGCTCAAGGATCTTCCGCAGTATTATTCCTGTTGATGCAGACGATATCTTACCGTAATCTTTCTCTAACTCAGCTTTTCCTTCATTTGTTACGTACTGAATTATTTTTTTAAGATCCTTCAGATCGAGTAAAGGCAGATGCTTGTCATCGCAATATTTGAATACCACAGCAAGCACCCCTCCCTGAGTATCATTCAGGTCGAGAATCCTTGAAAGGAGTACAGGCCCGAATTCGGATACGGTTGCCCTCAGCCTTACGCCATCCTGCTTTGAAATTGTAAGCAGTTCTACCGGGCAACGCCGTGTTGAATAAGGCAATCCGATTTTTTCGTGTCTTTCTTTTATGAAAGGCTTTTCTTCACCCTCCATTGCGATACCGCTAAGATCTCCCTTGACATCCATCAGCAATACCGGAACACCCCGCTGGGACAGCTGTTCAGATATCACCTGAAGCGTTTTGGTTTTACCGGTACCGGTTGCACCGGCAATAAGACCATGCCTGTTCATGGTCTTCAGGGGGACCTTCACATGAGCCCCTGTCACAGGGGTTCCGTCAAATATGGCGCCACCCAGGATAATTGAATCACCCTTGCAGGCATATCCTTCGTTTATGTGTGCGACAAACGCTTCTTTCCTCTCCATTTTGATTTTTTTTTATTTAAGAATGATGCAATTTAACTGTTTAGGTTCAATTTTCAAAAGACCTAAAAAAGATCATATTTAAATAGGCATATATTAGATGTAGTTAAAAAATGTTATTTTTGACGTTTAGTGGTACACGGGATCAGGAAGGTAATGGGAAAAGAAGAAGGACCCGATAAAAATTGGAATGTATATACCAAAACAATAAAATGCTTGACTATCGTATCCTTTTTTAACTAAAAATTAATATTATGGCAAAATTTGAAGTTTACCAGAGTGGCAAGAAAAATGAATTCCGTTTCCGCCTGAAAGCTGACAACGGACAGACAATCCTGAGCAGTGAAGGCTATGCAACGAAAGCATCATGCCTCAACGGAATAGAATCTGTAAAGAAGAATTCAGGTGACCCGAAGAGGTTTAGCAAAACAACTACTCCGACAAATATGTTCCGTTTTGCCATCACTGCTGCAAACAACCAGATCATAGGGACAAGCCAGAACTACAAGAGCGAAAGCGGCCGCGACAATGGCATCGAATCAGTAAAGAGAAATGCTGTCAAGGCAGAGGTCAAGGAGGTTGAAAAATAGTCCACCCTGACTCCTGTTTTTGCAAAAACATTTCCAGGCTGCATGATGAGGCTGTATCAAAAAGCTGTTTGCGGTTTTTAACAGGCATCAATGATAATTCTCTTTGCTGCAGATGGCTTTTGCACAAATATGTCTACAGCACAAATCATGTCATCAACCGGTGATAAGTGGGAAGGTAAATTAGTTGAAAGCCCAGTTAACAGTTCCCGATACAGCCTAGTTTGCAAAATACCGAATTAATTGTTTGTCTGAATTAATTATCCGCTGCGGCGGAATATCAATGCTCTGCACTTTTATTAAATATATGATTATCAATAAATACAGACATGGCAAATAAAATAACAGCAATATTTGTAATTTCATTCAGTCTCCTGTTGCCTGCCTTCAGCCAGGTAACTGAGGCAGAAAAACAACTCAGGGCAGTCAATGCCGATACAACTCTCGGGTGGAAGAAAGGAGGCATTTTTGCAGTGAACCTTTCACAGACTGCACTTAAGAACTGGGCTGCCGGAGGACAGAATTCCCTGGCTGTAAATGGTATTTTCAGCCTCTTTGCCAACCTGAAAAATGAGAAATCGGCATGGGATAATTCCTTTGACCTTGGTTATGGAGTTCTTAAACAGGGCAAAGATGATGATTTCAGAAAAACCGATGATAAAATTGACTTCCTGTCCAAGTATGGCCGGCATGCATTCGGGAAGTTCTATTATGCCGCCCTGCTTAATTTTAAAACCCAGATGCAACCGGGATATAATTATGTCGATGATGATTTCAAGAACAAGATCTCCAATTTCTTGTCGCCCGGTTATCTGACCCTGGCACTGGGTCTCGATTATAAGCCCAATGCATATTTCAGCGCATTCCTTGCACCACTTACAGCAAAATTCACATTTGTTACCGATGCTTTTCTTTCAGACCAGGGAGCTTTTGGCGTTAAACCCGGAGAAAACACGAGAAGTGAGCTGGGAGGCTACCTGAGAATGATATATTCACGAAATGATTTCAAGAACGAAATCCTTAAAAACGTCGCTTTTACCACAAAAATCGACCTTTTCTCAAACTATGCCGATAATCCGCAGAATGTCGATGTAAGCTGGGAAACACTTATTGCACTGAAAGTCAATAAATTCATTGCAGTAAACTTTAATACGCACCTTCTTTATGACGACAATATAAAAGTTCCGTTCGACAGAAACGGAAATGGGATCATTGCTGTTGACGAAGTCGTTGGTTCAAAAGTCCAGTTCAAGGAAATTTTTGGCGTAGGATTATCCTATAAATTCTAATCAAACAATTAAAACCTGACAAAATGAAAATCTTAGACGAATTCAAAACATTTGCCATGAAAGGCAATATGATTGACATGGCCGTTGGTATAATTATCGGTGCTGCTTTTGGGAAAGTGATAAGCTCACTTGTAAGTGACATAATTATGCCTCCGATCGGATTGCTCCTGGGCGGTGTAAATTTCACGGATCTCAATATTGTAATGAAGGCAGCTACCGATGTGGCACCTGCAGTGACATGGAATTATGGAGCCTTCATACAGGTAGTCATTGATTTTCTGATTGTAGCATGGGCAATATTCATGATAATCAAAGCTATTAATACATTCAAAAAGAAGGAGGAAGCAGCTCCCGCAGCTCCGCCTGCACCTACCAAAGATCAGGAACTGCTTAAGGAGATCCGCGATCTGCTGAAGAAATAGACCAGTATTAAAGTTTATAGACTAAGAGGCTGTATCAAAGATCCTTTCGGAACCTTTGTGCTACCCTTCGTGTACCTTTGTGGTTAAACATATATCACTGAACCACAAAGTGTCACAAAGGTTGGCACAAAGGTACACCAGGGATGAAAGACTCAAATCAAAGGTTTTTGATACAGCCTTTCCTTTGAACGAAGCTCCGAAACAATAATAAAAAATAATAAAAAGCTTCAAAAAAATTTGGAAGTTAATGTTATTTATTTCTAACTTTGTGTTAGAATTATTTAACTAATGTGTTATCATCATGAAAAAAGGAATTATTGTTTTAATCATTGCAGCCCTGGTGCTCTCCACAACGGGGTTGTGGCTGTTTTCGACATCAGGAAATCTGAAGCCATATGATATTTTAACATTTGGCATAATACTTCTGGTAGTAGGATTCGCTGTATTTGTCGGCTATAAAAGATTATCGAGTGCAAAAAGAGGAGAGCCGGCAGAGGATGAAATGTCAAAGAAGATCCTTCAAAGAAGTGCAGCTTTTTCATATTACATTTCACTCTATCTGTGGGTTGGTGTCCTGTTCATAAAAGACAGGGTCAGCCTTGATACCGAAGAGCTTATCGGAGGAGGAATTCTTGGTATGGCACTAACTTATGCAATTTGCTGGGTTTTTTTGAACTTCAGGGGAGTAAAAAATGAATAACAGGATAAAAGAGTACAGGGCAAGGTTTAATCTCACGCAGGATGATCTGGCCAAAAGGGTTAATGTGAGAAGGGAGACCATCGTATTCCTCGAAAAAAATAAATACAATCCTTCCTTGAAGCTGGCTTATGATATTTCGAGGGTATTTGAGGCCAGAATTGAAGAAATATTCATTTTCGACTGATAATTATCCGGGGATTTGTAATTTTAAACAGCCTTGATAAAAAGACTCCTTAAAAGACCTCTTATAAGACTCCTTATAAGGAGTCTTTTTTTAAGCATCAGATAATAGTTGTTTAAAATCAACACATTGTATCCCCTCCATGAAAATAATACCTTACATATTCCTGATTTCAATAATAACAACCTTTTGTTCAGGAGATTCTTATTCCGACATAAAAACAGGTCAGCTGAAATGCAATAATCTCTCCGACCCTGCAGGCATTGACAGCATGCCATCGTTTAGCTGGATAACGGAATCAGCATCAAGGGGAGCCACACAGACAGCTTTTCAGATCATTCTTGATCCGGAAAGGAACGGGTTGAAATCTGAAAAAGGGTGTCACTGGAATTCAGGAAAAGTTTTCTCACCTGAATCATTATGGATAGACTATTCAGGCCCCGTCCTCCAGCCAGCTCAAAAATATTACTGGAAGGTACGTATATGGGATCAGAATGATGTGCCTTCAGAGTGGAGCGAAGCAGCTTTTTTCATCACCGGGATTTTTGGAGGGGAAACATGGAATGAAGCCAGGTGGATATCGAACGAGACCATCCCTGACTCCCTGATTCTTGTGCCCGGAGTTCATGGAAATGGTGACAATCTTGGAAATAAGGCCCTTAAAAGAACAACTGTTCCGTATTTCAGAAAGGAATTCACTGCATCAAAAAAAATAAGCGGGGCTTATGCATTTATATGCGGACTTGGTCATTATGAGCTTTATGTCAACGGTAAAAAGACCGGTGACCGTTTTTTATCGCCCGGCTGGACCAACTATGATAAAACATGCCTGTATAACGCATATGATGTCACCGGCGATCTTAAAAGCGGGAAAAATGTCATAGGAGCGATTGTCGGGAACGGATTTTACAATATTAACCGTGAACGTTACAGAAAGCTCGTGATAGCTTATGACGCTCCAAAAATGATCATGATTCTCAAAGTCAGGTACAGTGATGGCACCACAGAAACGATTGTGACCGATGAGACCTGGAAAACAGCCCCCTCTCCCATAACCTATTCCGGCATTTACGGAGGTGAGGATTATGATGCGCGCCTGGAGCAAAATGGATGGGGCAAGGCCGGCTATGATGATTCAGGATGGGAGCGGATCCTTATAGCCAGGGAGCCCGAAGGAGTTCTCAGACCGGAGACCGACTACCCGCTGAAAGTAATGGAAGTATTCGATGATGCAGAAATAAAGAGGATCAACGACACAACGTTCTTATATGATTTCAGGCAGAACGCATCGGGCATTGTCAATTTAAAGGTAAAGGGCAAAAGGGGGATGACTGTAAAGCTTGTCCCGGGCGAGCTCATTGATGATGATTCGCTTGTCACTCAGAAAGCTTCGGGGTCGCCTTATAGCTTTTCATATACCCTGAAGGGTGAAGGAGAGGAGATATGGAGCCCTCGGTTCACCTATTACGGCTTCAGATATGTCCAGGTTGAAGGGGCTGTGCCGGAAAGTATGTCAAATCCGGATGATCTGCCTGTAATAACCGGTCTGGCGCTCCTTCATACAAGGAACTCCTCCCCTTCTGCAGGCAGTTTCAGATGTTCGGATGAACTTTTCAATTCAATATATAATCTGATCAACTGGTCGATAAAGAGCAACATGGCAAGCGTTGCCACCGATTGTCCCCACAGGGAAAAGCTTGGCTGGCTGGAGCAGACCCATCTTATGGGAAACTCCATCAGATACAATTTCGATATCCGGAATCTTTACAGCAAGATTATCGACGATATGATCGAGGCTCAGCTTGACGACGGGCTTGTACCGGATATTGCCCCCGAATACGTACCCTTTTATGCCGGATTCCGCGATTCCCCGGAATGGGGAAGTGCATGCATCATACTCCCCTGGCACATGTACGAATGGTACGGTGATGCCGGTGCTGTAAAAAAAGCATACCCGATGATGAAGAAGTATATCAGTTACCTTGAAGGGAAAGCTGATAAGTTTATCCTTAGTCACGGACTCGGCGACTGGTACGATCTGGGGCCAAAATTTCCCGGCGAAGCCCAGCTTACCCCCAAAGCCGTAACAGCGACTTCGATCTGGTATTATGATGCAGTTCTTCTTTCAGAAATGGCAGGGATTACAGGAAACACCGAAGACCGGGAATACTATAAAAAACTGGCGGAAAATATCCGTAATGCATTCAACAATAAGTTTTTCGATCCTGTAAAAAAAGTATATTCAACAGGAAGCCAGACTGCCTTTTCCATGCCGCTGTATTTCGGCATGGTTGATACTCTTTACAGGAAGGAAGTGACCGAAAATCTTGTGAAGTCGATAATGGATAACAACAGAGCTCTCACTGCAGGTGACATAGGTTACAGGTATCTTCTGCGGGTTCTTGAACAGGAAGGATATTCCCAGCTGATTTATGAAATGAACTCCAGAAGCGATGTGCCGGGTTACGGATACCAGCTGTCAAAAGGGGCTACTTCTCTTACGGAGTCATGGGCGGCCCTCAGGGAGGTTTCAAACAACCATATGATGCTCGGCCATATTATGGAATGGTTTTACAGCGGTCTGGGGGGAATACGGCAGATGCCTGATTCAAAAGCCTATGAGAATATTTTGATTTGTCCTGAACCTGCAGGCGGCATTTCCTGGGCAGAAACGACCTACAACTCTATCCGCGGAGAAATACACACATCATGGAGGATTTCAGAAAATTCTCTGTTACTCAAAGTGAGGATCCCTCCGGGATGCAGGGCAACAATTTCACTGCCCGGAACAGATCCCGCCAGGATAACCGGGAATGACCTCTCAATTTCAGGATCAGACTATATTAAAGTTAAGGGGATTCAAAAAGGCAGGACTTTTTGCGAGGTATCCTCAGGTGAATATACCTTCAAAACGGTCCTTTAGTATTCCAAGGTAAAACAGGAATTTTATTAATACCGGTTTAATCAATAACAATAAATGTCAATCTAATGAAAAAAAGTGGTACTATTTCGAAAATCGCATTTTTTTTGGTTCTGATGTTACTTCCGACCTGCAGGAATGCGAAGGATGTACAAACAGGGAACAGCCTTGTACGTAGTTATCCTGAAGCTGAGGGAGTATCATCTGAAAGCATCATAGGTTTTATCGAGGCAATAGAAGCTTCACAGCATGAATTTCACAGTTTCATGTTTCTCAGGCATGGCAAGGTGATTGCTGAAGGATGGTGGGATCCTTATAAGCCGGAACTGAAACATACTCTTTATTCGACCAGCAAAAGCTTTACTTCCACAGCCCTGGGTTTTGCCGTAACGGAGAACCGGATCAGGGTCAGCGATAAAGTCGTATCATTCTTCCCTGAATACCTACCTGATGAGGTATCTACGTATCTTGCTGACATGGAAGTCAGGGATCTTCTTACAATGTCGGCGGGACAGGTACCTGATCCCACCCATACACTTACCCAAAGTGAAACAAACTGGATCAGGGGATTTTTGGCTCTCCCCGTGGTAAATGACCCGGGGACAAAGTTCCTATATAATTCCATGGCTACCTACATGCTGTCAGCTGTAGTGCAGAAAGTGACAGGGGAAAAGATAATTGACTATTTGACAACCAGATTGTTTGAGCCTCTTGGCATAAGCGGGATGGACTGGGAAACCGACCAGGCGGGAATTAACACCGGAGGCTGGGGATTAAGACTGAAAACAGAAGATATGGCCAAATTCGGACAGTTGTATCTCAACAAGGGAATGTGGAACGGCAAGCAGATACTGCCTTCCTCATGGATTGCTGAAGCAACAAGCTTCAAGATAGACCAGATGCCGGGAGCTGAACAGGCAGCAAGGGATTCGAGCGACTGGCTCCAGGGATATTGCTATCAGTTCTGGAGATCGAGGCACAATGCTTTTCGCGCCGATGGGGCATACGGTCAGTATATCGTCGTAATGCCTGATCAGGATGCAGTGGTTGCAATAACCTCAGAGACCTCTGACATGCAAAAAGAGATAAATCTTGTCTGGAAATTCCTTTTACCAGGAATAAAGGAGAAAAATCTGCCTGAAAATCCCGGAGCCTATGAAACATTGAAAAGCATGTTATCAGGCCTTAAGCTTTCGCCCGGAACTACAAAACCCGATCCTCCGGTTGCATCGGTGATAACAGGAAAGAAATATTCATTTGTTCCTGATGCCGGGAATATTGAGGCAATAAGTCTTTCGTTTTCAGATGATGTCTGCCATGTCACGCTTACTGCCGGAAAAACTGATTATCCCTTCAATTTCGGAAATGGCAAATGGATTGAAGGCGAAACGCTCAGGATGGGGCCAAATCTGCTTAGGAATGCTCAGGGCCACTTCAAAGGCCTGCCACCTCCTAAAACAGCCTGTTCGTACACCTGGCAGGATGAAAATACGCTTGATCTGATATTACGTTACATTGAAAGCCCTCATACTGAAACATATTCATGCCATTTTGAAGGAGACAGCATTGAGGTCGCCTTCAAAATAAGTACCTCATTCGGGGCAGAACCAGTTATCCTGAAAGGAGTTGCTGTAAAATAGAAGGTCGGGCTATGGAAAACTGTTGACAATACCTGATACTATAAACACACAAAATAATGAAACAGGTCTTAAAATATACTGGTTATATACTGATCCTTGCGATAATTGGATTTCTCCTCTGGAAGTTCTATTATATAGTCGGATGGATCCTTGCCGCGGGAGTTATTTCATTTGTTGGTCAACCTCTGGTAAAATTTTTTGATGGATTGCGTATAAAAAAACTGCGTATGCCTCATCCGTTGAGCAGTATTCTTGCCCTTCTGGTGATTATATCATTTTTTCTGGGACTGATTGCAATTTTTGTTCCCCTGATAATCAGTCAGGCTGAGACCATATCGAAAATAGATGTCAACAGGCTTGCTTATAACCTTCAGGGCCCATTGCAGTGGATCGATGAAAGACTTCATGAATTCGGGGCCATACCTGAGGGGCAGACAATGCAGGATTTTATTGTAAGTAAGGTGAAGTCGGTTGTAAATGTATCCAGCATAGGCAGTTTCCTGGGCGGAATCATCAGTGCAACCGGGAACATTTTCATAGGTTTGTTTTCGATATTCTTTATAGCTTTCTTTTTTCTGAAGGATGAAGGAATGTTTGAAGGATTAATCCTTCTTTTTGTTCCGGAGAAACATCATTCATCAACCCGGAAGGTAATTTCTGATTCGAAAAACCTTCTGATGCGGTATTTCACCGGGGTGATTCTCGAGGTTCTGGGAGTCATGTCACTGATATCTTTGTGCCTCTGGATATTGGGAGTAAAGAATGCCTTGCTTATAGGCTTTTTCGGTGGTGTGATGAACATCATACCTTACCTCGGGCCGGTAATTGGTTCGGCAATCGGCATATTCCTGGGAATAACAAGTACTCTGGCATTCGGATCATTCAATGACCTTCTGCCTGTGATACTCAAGCTGGCCGGTGTATTCATAGGGGTAAACTTTGTTGACAACAATATTCTGGTTCCTCTTATTTATTCCAAGAGTGTCAAATCGCATCCGCTGGAGATATTCCTAATAATAATCATAGGCGGAGGCCTGGCAGGATTACCGGGGATGCTTCTTGCCGTACCGGTATATACTCTTCTCAGGGTAATAGGAAGAGAATTTTTCCAGCAATTCCGGGTGATAAAAAAAATTACAGAGAAACTGAACCCTGATGATCAATAGTTAATAGTTAAAATTAAACGAATTCAATGCCGGTTAGTGTTTTTGATTTATTTTTCCGGATATAACTGATTATTTTTATGACCAGTCAAAAATATCAGAGGAGGTGGTTATGCCAGCATCAGAATTTGTAAAAGCGTTTTTTCTTTTCGATGGTCTAAACAGCAAAATGCTGCCAGAGGAGATGGCTGATACTTTAAAGTCATTCATTGCCACGGAGAATCTTTATTCATCTGCTACAAGAGAAATTGCAACGAAGTTTGAGAACCTCAACAATGAATTCAAATATACTCATGACCGTAATCCCATAAAACATATTCAGACAAGGGTTAAAACGCCTTCCAGCATTGTAAGCAAGCTGATTAGAAACGGATGGGAGATCTCAGTGGAATCAGCCAGAAAAAATCTTACGGATATTGCAGGAGTAAGGGTTATCTGCTCCTATATAAACGACATTTACATGATTGCCGGTCTTCTTCTGTCTCAGGATGACATTACCCTGGTAAGAAGATCCGATTATATAAAGAATCCAAAGGCCAACGGTTACAGAAGCCTTCACCTGATTGTAACCGTTCCCGTCTTTCTTTCAACAAAAGTTGAGAGAGTGAACGTGGAGATCCAGATCCGGACAATTGCCATGGATTTCTGGGCATCACTTGAGCATGAACTGGCTTATAAACTCACCGACCAGAAAAAGGCATCCATTTCAAAGAAGCTGAAAGACTGTGCAGACGAGATCTCTGACATAGACAAACGGATGCAAAAACTGTACAATACAACCATTGAAAGTCACGATAAAATACCTGAATGATACGTCAGTATAAATTGACCTTTATTTGAATTTTTTGTTTTCACTTGTATAAATTTTATTTTTTAATGTGTGTATGGAACCACACATGACTGGAAAAATTAATATTCATTCATGTTTTAGCCTGATCATTGATGTGGGTTTCATATTAACTTTAAATGTCAGTCTCACTAAAAATACATCATGGCACAATACTACAACCAGGAGATTAATGAAATAATAAGCAGTCTGGTCACTGATCCTGATTCAGGCCTTTCCGGTGAAGAAGTGAAGAGACGGCTTACAGAATACGGATACAATCAGATAGCCTCGGGAAAAAGGAAGAGTTTTGCAAGAATGTTCTTTGAGCAGTTCCGGAGCTTCATGATAATAATTCTGCTGATCGCTGCTGCAATTTCGGGAGTTGTGGGCGTGATGGAAGGAGAAGGTCTTCTCGACACATTTGTTATTCTGGGAATTCTCATCCTGAATGCGTTTGTCGGGGCATTTCAGGAACGGAAAGCTGAAACTTCACTTGAAGCTCTTAAAAACCTTGCTACTCCCCTTACGAAGGTTCTCCGTGACGGTGCTGTCAGGGAGGTACCCACGCGTGAGCTTGTACCCGGAGATATTGTGATTCTTGAGACAGGTTCGGTGGTCCCGGCCGATTTACGGCTTACCGAGGCTGTAAACCTGAAGGTGCAGGAATCAGCGCTCACAGGTGAGTCGGTGCCTGTTGACAAGAGTTCAGAAGCATTAAAGGGCGTTGATATTGCTCTGGGCGATCGCATCAATATGGCTTTTTCGAGCGGGATGGTGACGTACGGGCGCGGACGCGGTGTGGTTGTCGCCACAGGAATGAAGACTGAGGTGGGAAGGATAGCTGGCATGCTCCAGGAAACAGCAGACACTGAGACCCCCATGAGCAGAAGGCTTGAACAGCTCGGAAAAGTTCTTGGAACCGTGGCTCTAATCATCTGTGCTGTGATTTTCATAGTAGGCGTCCTGTACGGAAATTCAATTATGAGCATGTTCATGACCGCAGTAAGCCTTGCTGTTGCGGCTATTCCTGAGGGATTGCCAGCTGTATCAACAGTTGTACTTGCAATAGGTGTTCAGCGCATGGTCAGGAAAAATGCAATTATCCGTACCCTGCCGTCTGTTGAGACCCTTGGAAGCGCAACAGTGATCTGTTCCGACAAAACAGGGACCCTGACACAGAACAAGATGACCGTTGTTGAGGCCTATGTAAATCATAAAAGGGATGTCATCAACAGGGCTGCACCGGCAACGGTGCTGAACGATGAGGAAAACAGGCTTCTGTCAATATCAGTATTATGTGCTGATGCCCGGATAAGGACAAACGAAGACGGCAAATTTGAATTCACCGGTGATCCTACTGAAACAGCCCTTCTTGATTTCGGTATACTGTATAATATGCACAAGGATGCCGCCGAGAAGAATTTTCCGCGGGTTGCGGAAATTCCCTTTGATTCGGAAAGGAAGAGGATGACTACGGTTAACAGGCTCAGCGATAACGGTACAAGGGTAAATGTGAAGGGAGGGCTGGAAGAAGTACTAAGTGTATGTGACAAGATTATAATATTGGGAGAGGTAAGGTCCATCACCAATGAGGATCTTGAAAAGATCAGGAATGCAAACGAATCGATGGCTAACTCGGCGTTGCGTGTGCTCGCCATGGCGTATAAGGATCTTCCTGAACCACCGCAGAATGTCCATATCGGAGAGCTGGAAAACAGGCTCATTTTTATTGGAATGCTTGGAATGATTGATCCTGCCCGGCCCGAAGTGATAGAAGCAGTTTCAAAATGCAACACTGCCGGTATCCGTCCGGTGATGATAACCGGTGACCATAAAAGCACTGCGATGGCAATTGCCCGAGAGATTGGGATCTTCAGGGAAGGCGACTCTGCAATCACCGGAATGGAACTTGAAAAACTTGACAATACGGAGTTCACGAAGAATGTTTCCAGATACACGGTTTATGCCAGGGTGGCTCCGGAGCATAAGGTAAGGATCGTAAAAGCATGGCAGAGTCATGATGAGGTTGTTGCCATGACAGGCGACGGGGTCAATGATGCTCCCGCACTGAAGCAGGCGGATATAGGTGCTGCAATGGGGATTGTAGGAACTGACGTGGCAAAAGGGGCATCAGATATGGTTCTTACCGATGATAATTTTGCAACCATTGTCGCTGCTGTCGAAGAGGGCAGAAGGATTTACGACAATATACTGAAAGCAGTACAGTTCCTGCTGTCGACAAATATCGGAGAAATATTTCTGCTACTGGTGACCTCGATATTCAATCTGGGTACTCCTCTGCTTCCCATTCATATTCTCTGGGTAAACCTTGTAACCGACAGCCTCCCTGCGCTTGCCCTGAGCGTTGATCCGGCCGAAGAAGGAATAATGAACAGGAAACCCCGCAATTCAAAGAAAGGATTCATGACTAACGGAATGATATGGAGGGTTATGTACCAGGGTATAATGATAGGTGCAATACCTCTTGCAGCGTTCCTTATAGGCCTTTATGAACAGGGATTGGCCCTGGGGCAAACGATGGCCTTTGCAACGCTTATGTTTGCACAACTTGTACATGTTCGCAACCTGCATTCAAATACAAGGTCGTCACTTGCTATCAGCCCCCTGAAGAACAAGCCGTTGATAGGCGCCATTATTGCTTCGGCAGGCCTTGCACTGATCGTATTGCTCATTCCTCCGGTAAGGGATGCCTTCAGCCTCGTCGAGCTGGACAGGAATCACTGGATAGCGGTTCTGCTCATGTCGCTGATCCCGATAGGAGTGGTTGATCTTTTCAAACTGTTCAGAATCAATACCACCAGGGATGAAAAGAACGCCTGAAACGAATATTGAAAAGAAAATTTTAGGCTTTAACAGGAATATCATTTATACAGGAGTCACAAGCTTTCTTACCGATACTTCGGTAAAGATGGTCTATTCAGTAATGCCGGTATTTCTGATGTCGATCGGAGCCTCGAAAACAAGTCTTTCGCTGATTGAGGGAATAGCGGAAAGCACTTCAGCTCTGGTAAGGGCCTTGTCGGGCTTCTGGAGCGACAGGATAGGCAGGAACAAACCTTTTATGATAATAGGGTACGGGCTTTCAGCACTGGTAATGCCACTTTATTCCTTTGTTTTCTCACCCGTACAGGTTCTTTTACTCAGATTCGCAGAGAGATTCGGAAAAGGGATAAGAACAGCTCCGCGTGACAGTCTCATAGCCGGATCTGTCACAAATAATGAGACCGGTAAAAGTTTCGGACTTCAGAAAGCCATGGATAACAGCGGAGCTATTGCAGGTCCATTTATCGCATTTATGCTTTTATACTTTTTTAAGGAACAATACCGGTTGGTTTTCCTTCTGGCAGGTATCCCTGCGTTTATGGCAATTTTTGTGATAATATTCGGGATAAAAGAAGCCAGAAAAAGCAGTACTGAGCTCTTCAAACGGTTCCATTTCGCAGATTTCCCCAGACGATATTATTATTTTCTCGGCATTATTTTCATTTTTACTCTGGGAAACTCAACAGATGCCCTTCTTATGGTCAAAGCAAATGAAGCAGGAGTAAAAGTAGCTTTCATTCCGCTTGTATATCTCATAACCAATACAGTTTCAGTTGCTTTTGCAATTCCGCTGGGTTCGCTCGCCGACAGAATCGGGAAAGAAAAGTTATTGATCGCAGGGTTCCTTATTTACTCCATAGTTTATTACGGATTCGGAAGAACAAGCAATATAGCTCTGATTGCAGGGCTGTTTGCGCTTTACGGTCTCTACTCAGCTTCTACTGACGGAATACAGAAAGCTTTCATTTCAGATATTATCGACCAAAACAAAAAAGGTACAGGGCTGGGTATATATAATGCACTCCTTGGCATCACATTGTTGCCTGCAAGCCTGATAGCCGGTATTCTTTATGACAGGGTCAATTCTTCATTGCCTTTTTATTTCGGAGCGGCAACAGCATTTGTCGCCGCACTTCTGATGCTCTGGTTCTGCCTGAGATCGACACGGGTCAGAGTAGAAAATTGAGATCAGCACAGATATCCGATCACATTAGAATAATCTGTCACTTACGCTTCAAATGTTGCCGCTTTAAAAAATCCAAAAAAGAATATCAGTGTCACAGGAAAATATAATTTTGTAGGTCATAATTTTGGGACGATTTGATTTTCTTTCCGTCTTTCCTGAAATTAATACGGTAAACAGGACATATTATGCCTCAGGTGAAAAGCGCGGTCATTGTAGGAGCCGGAATCGGGGGAATTGCCACTGCAATATTCCTTGCGAAAAAAGGGTATTCAGTTACCATTTATGAGAAGAATTCAGGTCCGGGCGGCCGCTGCAGCCAGCTTATCCGGGACGGGCACCGGTTCGACCTCGGAGCAACAATGCTGCTTATGCCTGGAATTTACAGGGAAATATTCAGTTCTTTAGGAATTGAATTCGGCGAAAATGGAACAATAAACAGGCTTGATAATCTGTATAAGATCTATTTTGATGATGGTGAAACCCTGTCCTTTTCAACTGACGAAGAGAAGATGAAGACCCAGCTTGAAACAATTGAAGCTGGCAGCTTCAGAAAATCGCAAAAATATATCGCAAAAGGCTATGAGTTCTTCAGGCTGGCCCAGGAAAAACTTATCAAAAGGAATTTCTTCAGTTTCTCAGAATTTGCCACCATCAGCAACATTTTGTTGCTGTTCAGGCTGAAAACATATATCTCTCACAACCGGTACATTAAAAGATTTTTCAGGCACCCGCATCTGAGGATGGCCTACACTTTTCAGAATATATATGTAGGCCAGAGTCCTTTTGATTCTCCGGCTCTTTTCTCAATGGTTCCTGCCGCAGAACTCAAGGAGGGATCTTTCTTTCCCGAAGGTGGTATGTTTGCGATAGTGAAGAAGCTGGCTGACAAGGCAGAACAGGAAGGAGTAAAATTCAACTATAACATAATTGTTACAGGTATTACTGTAAAAGGTGACAGGGTTGAAGGAATTACACTGAATGGCGGTGATCATGCCGGAGCTGACCTTGTGGTAGTAAATGCCGATCTGCCATACGCATACAGGGTCCTCCTTCCCGACAAGGAACTGTCGCGAAGGCTTGAACGGAAGAACTACAGCTGTTCAGCAATGTGCTTTCACTGGGGTCTTAACAAACAATATCCCCAGTTTGAACATCATAACGTCTTTCTATCTGACGGCTACAGGATCAGCCTCGACAGGATATTCAAGGACAAGCTAATAGATGACCGGCCAAGTTTCTATGTTCATGCACCGGTAAGGACAGACAAGTCGGCGGCTCCAGAAGGCGAGGATACTATTTCCGTGATTGTTGGTGTCGGTCATGTTGATAAAAAGGCAGATCAGGACTGGATAAGGATGAAACAGCAGACCCGCTCGGCAGTATTTGACAGGCTCAGGCAGATGGGTGTTGACGATATTGAGGATCATATTAAATTTGAGATCTGCTATACTCCCGAGAGCTGGGAGGGAGCATGTAATGTATCAAGGGGTTCGGTTTTCGGCAGCATTAACCATTCAATATTCCAGATGGGTTATTTCAGGCCCCACAACCGGCATGAAAAATACAGAAATCTGTTCTTTGTGGGAGGAAGCACGCATCCGGGAAACGGGATACCAAATGTCCTTCTATCGGCACGGCTTACTTCAGAACGCATTTTCAAAGAAGAAAAGGAAATCTTTAATAATCAATAATAATCCGGCTGTTAATGAATTCACAGACTCAGGAGTTCTTTGGGATTTTAAACTCTATTGATTTTCACAGGATCAAGGATCATCCTAATATACTTATTGCAGCAAATTTCTGGGAAAAGGAGAGATATGAAGCTGCAAAGACCTGCTATAGGTATCTGCGTGCCATTGATGACATGATAGACAATTACAAAGCCGCCAACAAAGTCATAGGATCGGGGATCAGGGATGAGTTCATTTCAAATGTTGAGGAATGGTTAAGTGTACTTATGTCTCCTGATAACACAAATCCCGATCAGGCCGACCTGGCAAGGACAATAAACAGATTCCGGATCCCGCTCTGGCCACTCCAGGCTTTTGCCAGGTCGATGGTTTACGATATCAATAATGATGGTTTTCCGACACTGCAGTCATTCCTCGATTATTCACAGGGAGCATCTGTTGCTCCGGCTTCAATATTTGTCCACATTTGCGGACTGACAGCCGATAACAACGATTACCGTGATCCCCTGTTCGATGTAAGGAGTGCTGCCACCCCGTGTGCAATCTTCAGCTATGTGGTACATATAATCCGAGATTTCCAGAAGGATCAGGCAAATAACTTGAATTATTTTGCTGATGAGACTTTAATTAAAAACGGACTTTCGAGGGATGATCTGAGACAGATTGCAGCAGGAAAGCCTGTTCCTCCGGGATTTCGCAATATGATAAGGGAATATTGTGCCCTGGCGGCGGACTACAGGGATAAAACGGCCCTTATCATTCAGGAGATCAGCCCGCTTGTCGGGCCGAGGTACCGGTTGAGCCTCAGGATAATTTTTGATCTTTACCAGATGGTTTTTGAAAGGATTGATGCTGAAAAAGGTAATTTTACAACATCCGAACTCAATCCCACTCCCGAAGAGACCAGGGAAAGGGTTTACAGGACAATTTCGGGTTTCAGGAATTAGAATGTCAGGATATGGGCAGATATGTAAATAATCATCTGATAAAGGACGAATCCGTCGTTCACGAGACAAAGCTGCACTGGGTAATTTTCCTTACCTTAAAATCGCTGTTTACATTGGGCATAGCGCCATTGCTGCAGAGAAAACTGTCTGAATTCGTAATCACCAACCGCAGGATAATAATCAAGACAGGATTTATTGCCCGCAGCACATTCGAGATGAACCTCTCAAAAATAGAAAGCGTTAATGTTGACCAGAATGTGCCAGGGCGGATCTTCAATTACGGATCAATTACCATTATAGGTACCGGCGGAACAAGGGAGACATTCCACAACATCTCAAAACCTATCAATTTCAGAAAGGCATTTCAGGAACTGTGCTAAATTTTACAGATCCTCCCTGACCTTCCATGATAAGCATCAGGAAGCAGCCTTCCGAAACCCCTCCCTGACTTTTGATAATTAGTGCGGTATAAGATGCGACCACTCAGTTTATGAATCTAAGAAACCCATCC
>CAZTDW010000044.1:0-15094 GCA_964611835.1 uncultured Rikenellaceae bacterium
TCGGGTGATTCATTGAGGCAGTTCAGGAAATCACGGGCATTGAAGAAACTTTTTACCTCATAGTCGGGATTAAGAGATAAAGTATATACAAGCAGCTTATTATACCATTCATTGTCCTCGACAACAAAAATCCTGACCGGCCTTTCGTTCATGAAGCTGATAGATTAATTATGGATCTGGCAGACTGAAAAATACAAAAAAAAACGAAGGATCTATGGAATTTCAGTTCAATTTATCAATATGATCATTTAAAAGTTTCCTGACTATGATGAATTCATCCATTGCTTTTGTTACCATGGTTTCCAGAGAACCGTACGGATCATTTTCCCTGGCTGACCTTTCGATATCCGACAGGAGGTTGCAAAGATCCGTGGCGCCGATATGACGGCAGGGAGGGATCATCTTGTGGGAAAGATCCGAAACGGATCCCCAGTGTTTTTCCCTTGCTGCCTCCTGCATTTCATCCATAAGCTTCTCCGATGATGTAATAAATGATGCAAGCATCTGATTAACAAATTGTCCATCGTCTCCGGCTATATGCATGAGATTTTTAAGATTTATTTTATCAGGACCGGCAATTATCTCACGTGACATTTCATCTTCTCCGCTTAAAGCAATCCGTGTATGATCACCCATAACATTAAGGATAGTGGTAAGAAGTTTTTCTTCGGTAAAAGGTTTCTGAAGAAAAGCGTTTACCCCAGCCCTCCGGTACTTCTGCCACTCATCACTGAGTGGAGCTGCCGAAACGATAACTATGGGCATGTCCGATTCCCTGATATCCATTTCATCTCTTATGAAGCGTGCAGTTTTGAATCCATCGATGCCAGGCATCCTCATGTCCATGAAAAGCAGATCGAATTTTTCCTCCTTTAGCAATTCGAGTGCTTCCACCCCGCTGACTGATTCAGTGAATCTGATCTTCCATCTGTCGAGGATCTTTTTGAAAAGGAGCCTGTTATATTCTTCATCGTCCACGATAAGGAATCTCATTCCCAGTATCGGATCAGGGATTGAAAGGGCAGCTGACATTTCATTTTTCATCTCGCTTTCATCTCCTTTCAGATAAGGCAGGCGGCAGATGATTTTTGTGCCCTGGTTCTTCCGGCTTTTAAAGTCAATGGTGCCCTGATGCAGCTCCACAAGCCTTTTAACTATTGACAGGCCAAGGCCCGTGCCTCCGAATTTACGGGTCGTGCTCATCTCAGCCTGAGTGAAATCCTCGAAGATGATGTCTATCTTTGATTCATCAATTCCGATCCCGGTATCGGTAAATTCCATAAGCAGATCTATTTCATCTTCTTTTTTGCCGACACTGCCGACCGAGAAATGTACACTTCCGTTTCTGGTGAATTTGACTGAATTGCTTACAAGGTTTATCATGATCTGTTTCAGCCTGAAGGGATCTCCAAGCAGGACAGGCGGGGTATCCTCGCTTAAGGAAAAGCTGAGAAGGGTATTGTTGCTCCGGGCTTGTTTTTCGAAAAGGGCATAGACCTCATCAACTAACCGGCCTATGCTGAAGTGTACTTTTTCAAGTGTAAGTTTATTGTTTTGCAATTTTGAGAAGTCGAGTATGTCATCAATGATCCTGAGAAGATGGTCAGAAGATGATTTAATTATCCTGAGAGAACCATTCAAGTTTTCATTCAGCGGCTCATGAAGCAATTGCTCGGTAAATCCTGAAATGGCTGTGACAGGCGTTCTGATCTCATGGCTCATGTTTGCCATAAAAAGCTCCCTGGTCCTTGAGAGCCTTTCAGCTTCATCCTTTGACTTTTCAAGTGCGACCTGGTAAGCATAGGCATTCCTTGCATAGCGTATTATGATATACAAAACGAGGATGGCAAGCAGCCCTCCTGATATTGAAAGCATTACAAGCAGCCGGTATGTTTTTTCTGCTATCTGGTCAGCAGCATCCCCTTTTGACCTTATCTGTTCGAATACCTCATTCTCCATTTTGGTGATGAGTTCATAGAATTTTGCAGTTATAATGCTGCTGTTGACAGCCAGCTGCGATTCCTGTACAGCGAGCACATCACGGGTAGTGCTGGTTTGCCTGACAACCTCATTTATATCTTCAACGATCTCTTTTTCTTCAGTGGGTTTTTTCGGATCACGGCTGAAAACCCTCTTCAGGATCCCCCTTTTCTGGTCAGCAGCCGTTGCAGCAGTATTCAATTCATCTGAAAGCTGGGTGAGGTAATCAATTACCCTGTTGTCTTTATAGAGGATCAAAAGTTCATTCCATATATAGATATTGTCTTCTATAAGCCTGCTGATCGTATCTGCCTGGACGAGAAGCGATGAGTCATTCCTGCACTCATACCGGAACCGGCTTACCTTTTCATCAATATTGGAAATTATATCATAGTAAGGTTTAATATCGGCAGGATCTTTTGTTATGGTATAGATCCTAACACTGTTGCCTGCTTTCTCAAGGTCCATCGAGATATCGCGTATGCTCAGCAGCCTGAGTTCGGGATTGACGTCGATACGTATTGATGATACTATTGAAGAAAGGTTACGGTACAACAGGTATGAAGTCGCGGACAGCAGGATAACCGCGGCTATCATCAATAATCCGACCTTTAGCTGGATTGAATTCCTTTTAAGGTATCGCCTGAACTGTCCCGTCATGCATCCAAAGATACAGAATATTTATTTTCAATATATTGCTTCATGTAGAGGCTGCAGAGAGCAGGTGCAAACCTGTCCTTGACTACAAAATAGTCATGAGGAACCTGTTTGATTTTCTCCCTTACCGTTTTTGATTGTGAAAGAAGTACCACCATTGAATCACCGGAAAGCTCGGTCATCAGTTTTATGACATGAGATGCATTAATCCCCTCTCCAAGGTAATAATCCATGAAAACAGCGGAGTTGTCGCATCTGAGCTCACCTGACCTTAATTTTCTGATGAAATCTCCGGCATTGGTGAAAGAGCGAAGCACCAGCTGGTATTTACCATTCAACAGGAAGGGATTTACGCTTTGCTGAATGGCATTTGATAGGAGGTTATTATAATATTCATCATCCTCGATGACCACCACATTGATTTTTTGTTTCATTACACTGCCGTTTAGGATATACGTGTACTGCTTCCAATAATGTGCCAGTTTTTACGGATGCTAAGACATAAATTTATAATTGGCTTATAACGAGCCTGTTTTGGTTTTGATGATATCTTTTTGCAGAATTATTTGATTTATTGTTTTTCTCAAAATGAGAAAACAAAAATCAGATCGTGAAAATCCGACAGATGTCAATTATTCCGGAATGAAGTTTTAGTTCATCCCTGGGGGATCATATTAACCTTTATCTTTCGAACAGATTGCCAAGGATTGATCCTGCTTCCTTGCCCCTGTTTCCGCCTAAAGGAGCCAGGGCTCTTATCAGCTTTCGGATAGGCATCGACTGCAGCCATACTTTACCGCTTCCCCTGATGGTTGCTAGAAACAGTCCTTCTCCTCCAAATACCATTGATCTGAGGCTGCCTGATGTCTCGATATCAAAATCAAGTGCAGGTTCATAGGCAACAATGCAACCCGTATCTATGCGCAACGTTTCGTTGTTCAGCTGCTTTTCAATTACTGTACCGCCCGCATGAAGGAAAGCTTTGCCGTCGCCTTCAAGCCTTTGAAGGATAAATCCTTCGCCGCCAAGCAATCCTGACCCTATCTTCCTGTTCAGGGTTACAGAAAGCTTTGTTCCCATTGCTGCACAAAGGAAGCCGTCCTTCTGTACTATCAGGTTATTTCTTACCTGTCTCAGGTCGACGGGTATAATTGTGCCCGGATAAGGTGCTGAAAAGGAAACCCGGCTTTTCCCGTTACCCCTGTTTGTAAAATGCGTAAGGAAAAGGGATTCCCCTGTGATGAGCCTAGAGCCGGCAGAGAGAAGCTTACCAATCAGGTCCTGATCCGGAGAGGCCCCGTCTCCCATTTTTACTTCAAAGCTGATACCCTGTTCCATATAAACCATTGCCCCTGCTTCCGCAATTACGGTTTCTCCAGGGTCAAGCTCAATCTCCACGAACTGAATATCCTCTCCAAAAATCCTGTAATCTATTTCGTGTGAAACCATAATGTATTATTTTAAATTTTTACTTGCTTAAATATTGAAGTGCTATAGTATGAATATCCATCTGATAATAGAATATTTCGGATTTCGGATTGCGGATTGGCTTCGCCGAGCTCGCCTAAAGACTCGGTTGCGGATTTGCAAATCCGAATTCCGAAATTGCAGAGCCTGGTTATTTTTGGCTGGTCATGGCATTAATCCTGGTTATGCAGTTCATAAGGGTCCGGCCTGTATGATAGTTGCCTTTCCATATATTCGACTTTGTACCTTCCTTTGCATGTGGTTCCTTATCGAGCGACCCGGAATACCAGTCTCCGTTTTCCCAGTCGATCAGATAATCCTTTATGAATTTCCACTGGTCGAAGAAGCGTTTTCTGTAATTCAGGGGATCGTCGGGATATAATTCCGACATAATGAGAAGGGTATTAAGGGTTTCCGATTGAGCCCACCAGTTTTTTGTATCTCTGAGTATGGTAACTGACTGTTCATTCTTATACCTGTAACCGGCGTCATAAACACCTGCGGTTGAGTTATCCCATCCGTTGACCATAGCATTATCCACCATCCTTTTCCCTACTTCCATGGTTTTTTCATCCTCGCCCAGTCCCAGGGCCTCCGCGGCCTCCATCAGAAGGTAGGCTGTTTCCACGTCATGTCCGAACGACATGTGGTCGAGGGAATATCTCTTCTGATGAACTTCTTTTGCCGAGTCCTGGTATGAAACCGGACTAAGGTCCTCATTGACATAAAGCTGAAGATATCCCTTATCCTTAACGAGCACATCGCGGATCAGGAGGAACATCTCATTAAGGCGTTCGCGCAACAGCTCATCAGGCCAGACATGGTAAAGCTCGGTTAGTGCTTCCATCAGGTGGATTGAGCTGTTCTGATCCTTGGGGGGTATTCCTCTCACTCCTGTTCTTACAGGGGATCCGTCCTGGTTGAGAAACTGGAAGTATCCTCCGTACACCGGATCGTGACTCCCCTTTTCGAGCCAGCCGAAAGCTTTTTTTGCCAGTTCGAGTGCTTCCTCATCCCTGCTTTCCCTGTAATATGCTGCAAGTCCGTAGATCCCGAATGCATTTCCATAGGCATTCTTCGCTATCTGCCCTTCGTTCTCACCGATGGGCTTGCCTTCACGGGTAACCAGATTAAAAAATCCTCCATATTCCTTATCCCACATGAAATCCCTGAGGAAAAGAAAACCATGCCTGGCATATTCCATATATACCGGATCCTTTGTAAAGGCGCTCATCTTTGAACACATCCAAAGGTGCCTTCCCTGGGTCACTATCATTTTAGTCTGATTACCTGTCATTTCCCACTTGTAGTTGAAATTGCTGAGATACCCGCCATATTCTTTGTCAATCACCCTGGGGTACCATACAGGCATCATGTTTTTCATGAGAAGATCCTCCATCTCCTGAGCAACTGTTTTTAAATCAGCCTCTTTTTCCTTCCCTTTTCCAGAGGAACAGGCAACAGCAACAGGCATTAACAAACATAAAATAACTAACGGTTTAAGCAATCTGGCCATCTTTGTAAGGTTTAGATTTATTGTATGTAAATTAAATGATTTCTGACGATTATTTGTAATGTATCAAAAGATTCTTAGCGAAATGAAATGTGGAAAAATAACTTTGAATTTCATAAATCCTTAATTCAGATTGAATCCCGAGATTTCGACTGAAGGTTTTTCACCCCTGGTGTCTTCGTCCTTCAGCTTAATGGAGATTGCTTTTTCCTCTCCCGGCATCAGGGAGATGTAATTATCGCTATAAAATACCGGAAGGATACGTTCCCCGGTACTGTGCCCAACAACTTTCAGCCTTACCATAAGTGCAGGATATGATGTCGTATTTTTAAGGGTGGTTACCAGGTCCCAGGTGTTTCCTGATTTTTTTGCATGTGTGGAATTCTTCAAATCAATCAGGGGTAAACTGTTCAGGTCCCTGTAGTTACCTTCCTCTTTTCCGCGCCAGTAAAAATTCTCTGAGATGACCCTGTCACCTTCGGCAAGGGATAACCTGATGAAATGAACCAGTGAAAGATTCTCCGGAAATTCAAGCCTGAAGCACGTAACTGTTGAATCTTCACTGCAGGTTATTGTTGTTCCCTTATGCCATTGCACCGATCCATCCATATTCATGATTATAGCTTTGGCTGTCAGACCTGTCCTGTTTCCTGCATTATAATTTACTACCTCTATGTCGTTGAAAACCGGGTTCCATTGAATATGGATGGGTTCCGAGGCTTTTTTGCATCCGAAATATGCTGCTCCGGGTTCAAGAAAATAATCATAGGTCTGCCATACCATCGAGGGCCAGGCCGGATGGCTCATCCAGAGGAGCAGACCCTGCCTGTACATGCTCCTCCCCTCAAACATTCCCCTGTACCCGTCATAGTTTATCCACTGTGCCAGTTCAGTGAATCTCCTTGCATCATTTACCTGGCCAAATGCCTTTTCAACCATCTGATTGAATGTTGCTGCACTCTGGGCACTTTCGAGGCAGTAGTCGTGCATGCCCCACAAACTGTTTTGCGGCCACATAGCATGTTCAGGAAGTGTCTGCCCGAGGCTTTCCCATGTCATCACATTCGGCATTCCTCTTTCGCTGTGGAACTTATTAAAACCATACAGAAGGAAATAGTCCCTCACAGGCAGAGCCCTGTAGGGGCCGCCTCCGCTCACAACACCCATTGCAGAGTTGGAAATGTAATGCAGCCCGGGATGGATCCTGCGGACCATGGCTCTCAGAGCAGTATCCAGAACCATGGGAGGATTTCCTTCATTTCGTCCGCAATATAGTCCGACGGACGGATGATTCCGGATCCTTTTTACAAGATCATATGCATTGCCCATGAACATTCCGGGATCTGACGGATCAGGGCCGTCAACAGGGTTGGCAAGCCAGAAGTCCTGCCATACCATTATTCCATGCCTGTCGCAGGCTTCAAAGAATTCCTCATCGCCCGTCTGTCCAACCCAGTTTCTGATCATGGTAAAATTCATATCGGCATGGTATGCAACTGCCGCGTCGTATTCCCTTTCCCGGTAGCGAAGATTGGATTCGGGGAAGCCCCAGTTGCCCCCCCGTCCAATGAAACGCCTTCCGTTAATGTACATGTTTAGGATCTGGTAGTTCTCGGTGAAGTTCATCTCCCGGATACCTGATTTGAAACATGTACGGTCTGATAATTCACCGTCCTCCGTCGTGAAAGACAGTTCAACATCGTACAGGAAGGGATTTCCATATCCTCTTGGCCACCAAAGCCTGGGATTTTCAATCCTCAGTGACGGATGAGATGATGGATTCAGCTTTACAAGCTTTGTCTCTGATGGTCCAAGTGTTACATCCGTATCGAATGAGATCTCTCCATATTTACCTGACAAAATTCCTCTTGTTTCCTTATCGCTGTGATTTCTGAGTGTAACTTCCAGGAAAAGATCAGCGCTTGAAGTGTCGGGAAGCGGAAGGTCGGTGAGGATAAAGGGATCAATTATTGTCACATCACCTGCCGCCGTCAGATAAACATCATTCCATATCCCAATATTTCTGCCTCTTATTGTCGGGATCCAGTCCCATCCTATTGATGCGTGAAAGGTTGGATTGTCAGCTCCCAGTACACCACCATTTTTATCTGCGCTAAGGACGGTCTGCTCCTTTATTACTCCGATGTTTTCATTCTTAAGGACAAGGACAGCGAGCGTATTTGTCCGGTCCGGATCGATCATCCGTGTAATGTCAAACCTGCCACGGGTAAATGCTCCGTCGATCCTTCCTGCTTTCTTTCCATTGATAAATACTTCCGCTTTCCAGTTTATCCCGTCGAAATTCAGGAATAGTCGCTTCTCTTTAAAATCATGAGGGACATCAAATTCATTCCTGTACCAGAAATCAGAATTAAAAAATGATTCCGAAATGAGGAGCTGGTTATCTCCAAAATCAGGATCAGGTATTGCACCCGCATACCTGTAGCTTACCAGCACTGTTGCAGGCACCGTTGCATCGACCCATCCTTCGCAATTGAATCCCGGGGCTGAAATCACCTCCCCTGCTGATGAGACTTCCGATGCTCTCTGTATCTTCCAGTTTCCTCCGCTAAGAACCAGGCGGTTTTTTTCAGGCTGCAATGGTGCTTTCGGCCTTGTGATCAATCCTCCCGTACCGTATACCTCCAGTTCGCTTAACACATAATTGCTGCCGGTTTGAGGTTTTTCCATCAGTATCCTTACATAACGCCCCCTGCCACTTTCGACAGATATCTCATCAATCTGGCCGGCTGACCCCGGAAGAGGGGCAATATCTTTCCAGTTTTCAGAATCATCCGAAACCTGAACTGATCCACTGATCGCCTTTTTAATCCAATGCAGTTTTATGCGATCGAAGGAGCTGACTGACCCCAGGTCTACATAAATCCATTCTTTTTGGTTTCCGGCGCTCATCCATGCGCTTTTGAAGCTGTTTGAAGGCGTCACCTTAAGTCTGGTTTTTCCGAGGAAGAAATCAAGGTCGCCGAACGACCATTTTTCGGCACAGGGAGAAGAGAGTGTAATCCGGTAAAAGTGATATGTAACCGGATTTTCTGCAGTAAAGGACATATGAATAATTCTCTGCTTTGGAGGGGGTGTGAAGCTGAAGGAGAATGAAGGCCTTGGAGCTGTGGAGTCGGGGCCATAGGGACTCATGAAAAAGGAGTTTAAACGCCTGCGGGCAGCGTTTCCCCTCTTCTGAGCCTGGCTCATCATTGCTGCGAAAGGATCCACTCTTTCCTCACCGGGCAGGCCATTCCCCCTGAGTTCTCCTATATCCTTCCAGTTTACACCGTCGTCGGAACCCTGACAAACAAACTTCCATCCTTTGTGTTTCTTATCATTGTAAGTCATTGATCCGTTCAATGATATCATGTCTGCCGTAACGGGTAATGCTTCATTGTTTATTTTAAATTCAATCCATACATCCGGTCCATCAAGGCTCACCTCAGTTACACTGTTATGATCCAGAAGCCATTCCCTTTCGTTCCTGGGAGAAATCCCGTTGCTGGTTGAAACAGAAATGTAACCTGGCATTTCATTTTCTATTATACCGTCGGTTGCAAGCTGGGCTGTCAGATTATAGTCATAGCTCGACGAATTGAAAACAGGCCTGAGCCTTGCCAGATTACGATAATTGTCCCTGTCAGGCACCAGGGCAGGAGAGAAGTCTTCCTCAGGATTGCCCGGATATATTCCCACACCGCGGGTGTAGTTTTCTTTTCCGCTGCATCCGGTCATGATTAGCATGACAATAAAAAATCCGAATGGAAAAAGATATGGTCTGGTTGTTTTCATTATAACCTGAAAATGTTGGCATATGCCTGAATGAAGATCCATGCAAAAATGTCTTTTAAGATATCGCTAATATTGAACCGGTTTTATCGGTGCTTATCCGGCGGCAGGGAAAAAGGGGTGAAGGTTACTTCTTGTCGTAGACGTGGGTTTCTGCCATTTCCCCCCATGAGGACATCGAACTTGAGTCAATCACCAGATTTTTACCGTCCATTTTGTAAATTTCTGTTATGTTTATCTCATTTCCGTCGTCCATAACGATCTTGCTGGTGATCTTAAGGGATTTTTTGTCTTCAGACCAGGCAGCATTCGACTTTTTCTGAGTATCCATAAATCCCGAATTGACGCATTCCTTCCCGTCGAGAGTGAATTTATCGGTCATTGTGACTGATTCTCCCTGGAATTCAGAATGACGTTCCACGCTCAAATCGTTGCCTTTTTGTGCAATCTTCAGTTCAATCGGTGCAAAGCTGAACTCTGCATTAAGCTTGCTTTTTTCAGTGTTCAGTTTCCAGTCGCCCGAGAAGTCGGGTCCCTGTGCTGATATGGTGATTACAGCAAACAGGAATGGAATGAGAAAGAATGCTTTTTTCATGGGTGTGAGAGGTTTGTTAAGATATTGATTAAGGTTTGTTAAAGTACATATCCTGAAATATAGAGAACTCCCGCAGATCTCGCAGATCATCGCAGATTTCTTAAAACCGGCGGAAGAAAAGTTTATCAATGTAGAAACATAGTCATCAGCCAAGCAACTGCTTTACTTTGGCTGAAATTTCCCTGCCGTCAGCCCTGCCTGCCAGTTCTTTTACTGCAGCGCTCATGACTTTTCCCATATCGGCCGGCGATTTTGCACCTGTCCGGTCAATGATCGACTTTATTATCCCGGTCAGTTCTTCATCGGTTAATCTGGCAGGGAGGTATTTCTCGAGCACATCAGCTTCGGCAACCTCCTTATCATAAAGATCCATCCTGTTCTGATCCTTATAGATGGCAGCCGATTCGCGTCTTTGTTTGACAAGTTTCTGGACAATTTTCAATTCATCTTCACCGGTGAGAACAGCGTTCGGACCTCTTTCAGATTTTGCCAGAAGAAATGCTGTTTTTGCAGCCCTTATGGCTTCAAGAGCCACTTTATCCTTGCCTTTCATGGCATTTATCAGATCGCTGGCAATTTTTTCAGCAAGTGACATAGTTTAGAATATTTAACAAGTAGTGGTTTTTAGAACTTCATTATAAAAGTAACTTAAAAAAGATAAAGGACAAAAGTAAAAAGACACAAGTAAAAAGACACAATTATTTAAGAGTTTATTATTCTTGCTTCCTTGTTGCCCTGAATGTACCGTTCGGCTGAATAAATAGCAATCCGTTTATAGATCCATTGTCTGCTTTTGTAAACTGTATTTTGAAGCCCTCTACTATTATAAGTTTAAAAGTGTCGGCGCCTGCCGGAGCAAGCTCATATTCCGGCTGGCCCGGGACGAAAAGGTACAGGGTTTTATCATTTTTAATGTATATCCTGGATACAATTTCACCGATTGCATATTCGCCCACATATTTTTCAAGAGCTCCTTTTTCGAATTTGATATCATCATCAATGCGTTTAAATTCAATGGACTTGATTCCGCCTTCAAGATTTGTCGAAAAACTCTCCAGCTCGCCGCCGTTGTTTGTCCTGAAGTTAAACAACAGCGTACCTGTAATCGTGCTGTCGATCCCGTGCTGTGTGATCTCATAGGGTTGAAAAACATCGTAGTGATAGTGCCTGAGCCAGAACTTCTTCAGCGGTACCAGGGCAAATATCGAATCTCCACTGGTAGTAATCCTGATCGTTCCATAACCCGGATTTGAGTATTTGCCTTCATATTCCTTTATTTTATGGGATGGGCTTGTGCCTTTGATCCTGGCTGAAACTGATTTAACCTCTGCTACTTTCTGTGATTTCCTTGCTTTGTCCCTTTCGTTCAGGTAATGCTTGTTCCAGTCAAAATCCTTCTGCTTCAGCATTCTGTCAGCAACAATGTTTCTTACTATTCCCGGGATGGAAGAACCATCCTGGTTTACGAGGACCACGATTCCGATACTGTCGGTGGGGAAAAAGCAGGTTAAAGCCGAGAATCCGTCAATGTTGCCTCCATGCTGAACAAGGTAATGGCCCTTGTATGAAGTAAGGTCCCATCCATAGCCATAATTATTAAAAAATCTGTCTGGAAAATTTTTCTGCGGCAATCCGGCAGAGGCAACCATCTGCGAGCTGATGGCTTCTGAGATATAAGCCGGAGGGAGCATATCCTTTCCTTCGCATTTGCCATTGTTGATCCATGCAATAAGCCATCTTGACATGTCATTCACGCTGCTGTTGATGCTGCCTGCGGGGCTCATTGCCCTTATCCGGTAATAATCAGTTTTCTCAATAATACTATCCTTTAACAAAGTATATCCCAGGGCAGCATCATTGCTTTTCTCCAGAGCGTCAATAGTAAAAATGGAATTTGCCATTCCAAGAGGTTTGAAGAACCTGTTTTCAATATTTTCCTCCCAGCTGGTACCGGTTATCTCCTCGGCAATCAATCCCTGAAGCATGAACATGAAATTATTGTACTGGTACTTTTGCCTCACCGCCGCCGAAGGTTCCATATAACGGATCCGTTTCATAAGGGAGTCTCTCGAATCGGTCGGGAAGATGTACCATGACATATCATGCCTTGGCAGACCGGTACGGTGGCACATCATATCGCGGATAGTCACCAGATTATCAAGATCCTGGTTGTAGAATTTAAGCTCCGGAAGGTATGCCAGGGGACTCTTGTCAAAGTCAACAAGATTTTCATTCCTTAGTTGCCCTAGCAGCGCTGAAGTGAAAGCCTTGGTGCATGATCCGATTGCAAACAGGGTATTTGGCGTAACGGGGATCTTATTTTCATAGTCGCGGTAACCAAATCCCTTAGCGTACAGAACCTTATTCTTTTCAACAACCGCAACGGCAAATCCCGGGACAGTCCAGTCTGAGAGAAGTACCTGTAGCTTAGCGTCAATTTTGGAAAGCCTTTGATCAGCCTTTTCCTTTTTTGTCTGGGCTGATAATGAAATTGCGAGGGAAAACAAAACAACGGAGTAAAGCAGTTTTTTCATTTTTTTTAATGGTGAAGAAATTATTAACGGAAATTATTGTATTGTCGGGTCATTCTAATTTTCAGGGATTGCGGATCATCGGATTCGAAAAAAACAATCAAAGTTAAGAGAAGTATGAACCAAAGTCAACTTTCTTTCAAAAGACGATATTATTTTAATTTTGCTTCAGTGGAAATCAGGTGAGATAAAACTGACTTATAACGCTGTAACTTTGTGTAAAGTTAAACTATATTGGATTTATTTTGTTACAACCGTAGACATAACAACTCTGCCAGAGTGATGAAAGTACCAAAAAAGTCAGATAAAGGTGATCTGCCGGAAAATATTATAAAGAAGCAATATCCGGTCACGGGGATGTCATGTGCATCATGCTCTTCCAATGTGGAATCAATACTGAACAGGCAGCCCGGGGTTTTAAATGCTTCGGTCAATCTGGCTTCCCAGACGGCAACAATCGAATTCGACGGTTCCGTGATCCAACCTCAGGATCTTAAGGAAACGATAACATCAATAGGATATGACCTTATTACCGACGAATCGGCCGGTGCAGGTGAGGAGCTTGATAATGCCCGCAGGCAGAGCTACATCGGGATGAGGGGAAGAACAATAATGGCACTTATTCTGGCAGTTCCGCTTGTCTTAATAAGCATGGTCTTCATGCATTTTACATATTCAAATTATATCATGTGGGCTCTTGCCACTCCGGTTGTCATCTGGTTCGGCCGCGGATTCTTTATCAATGCATGGAAACAGGCGAAGCATGGTCGTGCCAGCATGGATACCCTGGTTGCATTAAGCACCGGCATAGCATATATATTAAGCGTGTTTAATACACTTATTCCGGAATTCTGGGAAAACAGGGGCCTTCATGCCCATGTTTATTATGAGGCTTCGGGAGTAGTGATTGCACTTGTTATGCTGGGCAAGCTTCTGGAAGAAAGAGCAAAAGCAAACACCTCATCGGCTATAAAAAAGCTTATGGGACTTCAGCCAAAAACAGTGTTTAAAGTTCTACCCGACGGGGAGATCAGGGAATTCCTGATATCGAAGGTAAAGCCCGGTGACATACTTGTGGTAAGACCCGGAGAAAAGATCCCGGTTGACGGAATTGTGACTGAAGGCTCCAGTTATGTTGATGAAAGCATGATAACCGGAGAACCTGTGCCTGTTCTCAGGGAACCGGGTCTGAAGGTGTTTTCCGGCACAGTAAATCAGACAGGAAGTTTCAGGTTAATGGCAGAAAAGGTAGGTGCTGAAACACTTCTAAGCGGAATTATCAGGGTTGTTCAGGAAGCCCAGGGCAGCAAGGCTCCTGTTCAGAAACTTGCTGATAAGATCGCAGGAGTATTTGTACCGTTGGTTATTGTGATCTCATTAATTACCCTTCTGATCTGGTGGATACTGGGCGGAAATAACGGATTTGTGCAGGGATTGCTTTCGATGGTCACGGTACTTGTTATTGCCTGTCCGTGTGCCCTGGGACTGGCAACACCCACTGCCATAATGGTGGGCATAGGTAAAGGTGCTGAGAACAACCTTCTGATAAAGGATGCGGAATCGCTCGAATCGGCATGCAAAATGGATACTATTATTCTCGACAAGACAGGCACCATTACCGAGGGCAAACCTTCTGTGACTGCCCTGGCCTGGAGATCTGACGCCGACAAATCTCGAGGAGCTGAAATACTGTTCAGTCTGGAGAAACTTTCGGAACATCCGCTTGCTCAATCTGTGGCCAGGCATTTCGAGGGATTGGTAAAAACAGTCCACATAACAGATGTGCAGAGTATTACGGGCAAAGGGATAACAGGCAGACACCAAGGGAAGTTATATATTGCGGGAGGGCGAAGGCTTATTGATGAAAAAGGGATAAAAGTGGATCCTGTACTTTATCAGACTGTCCAGAACTGGGAGAGCGAGGCAAATACTGTGATCTTTTTCGCTGATGAAAAGGAAGTAATTGCAGTTTTATCGGTTGCCGACAGGATAAAGGAAACCTCCGAAGAAGCCATACTTAGACTTCGTGAAATGGGAATTGAAGTATTCATGGTTACGGGAGATGATGAAAAAACAGCCTTGGCCGTGGCGGATAAGACAGGCATCAGCAATGTGAAGTCATCAATGCTTCCCACAGACAAAGCTGATTTTGTGTCTGCCCTTCAGAGAGAGGGAAAAATTGTCGGAATGGCCGGTGACGGTATCAATGACAGTCAGGCGCTTGCCACGGCAAATATCAGCATAGCTATGGGGAAAGGATCGGATATTGCGATGGATGCTGCAGGAATGACGATAATCGGAAGTGACCTTTTGGCCATTCCTGCGGCAATCAGGTTAAGCAGGAAAACGGTAAGGACAATAAAGCAAAACCTTTTCTGGGCTTTTATATATAATATAATAGGAATACCAATCGCAGCAGGAGCTCTGTATCCCTTAAATGGTTTCCTTCTGAATCCCATGATTGCGGGAGCTGCAATGGCCCTGAGTAGTATCAGTGTGGTGAGCAATAGTTTGAGACTGAGGTATTTTGATTGAAGGTTTAATGGTTGAAAGGTT
>CAZTDW010000044.1:15194-21818 GCA_964611835.1 uncultured Rikenellaceae bacterium
AAGGTTTAATGGTTGAAAGGTTTAATGGTTGAAAGGTTTAATGGTTGAAAGGTTTATGTGGCTTAGTTACTGAACAGTTTTGCGGCGTTATCGTAGTATATCTTTTTAAGGATTTCCTTTGAAAGTCCGAATCCGTTAAGGGCCCAGTGATAGCCAAACTGGTCAGTCTCATAGAAATGTTCATCAGTTGATTCCATAACCCTGAATGTGATCCTGTACATTGAGGTGTCGTATCCCATATCGGTGCCGTACAATAACTTGTCCTGATACTTTTCGTAAAAAGCGGCCATATTTCTTGGGATAGTTGCAGATTCGGCAAAGCGGGCTGAAATATCTGCATAAAGATTCTGGTATTTGTCGAGAAGATAACCTAATTTTTCAAGGTCGTGGTTTAAATTTACGAAGTGGCATGCGACGAAAATTGTATTGGGATTATCTCTCACGGCATTCTCAAGGGTCTGGACAAGTGCATCAAATCCGATGATCCCCGGCTTTGTCATATCAATTCTCCATGTCTGCGCATTCATCAGCCCGTCGTTGGTTGAATCCATTTTCTCATACATCCAGATAGGATCTGCAACATGTATGCTGATGGGCATTTTGAGTTCTGCACATTTTTCAAACAAAGGTTTCATTCTGGGGTCATCAAAATGCATTCCCCAGGCCTGTACCGGCTCATTGAAAAAGAGTCCCAGGCCTTTATCCCCTTCTTCGCCTACGCCCCTGGCTCCCAGCTTGTAGCATCTTTCAAGCTCTTTGACTGCAGCAGGCCCGTAGCCAGGTTGGTCGTAACCTGTATAATCAAAACCGCACCAGACCTGAAACCTGTCACTGTGTGCCGAATACAGATTATATATGGAATCAAAAATTTTCCCAGAGGCCTGAGTAAGAACGATTGTCTTATCTATACCGCATTCATCCATGTTTCTTATCCATTGTTCAAGCTGTTCTGTTGTTGTTGCATAATTGTGAGAATGTGCATCAAATGCAGGATATGCAGCTTTTTCAACATGGGTTGCCGGCAATTTATACAGTGAAACGGGTCGGTAATCCTTAAGGAGGATCCCTTCCGCGCTCTGAACCTGTTCAGGAGGATTGGTCACTGAGCCGGAACAGGCAGACATGATAATTGATATCGAGGCAATTGTAAAAAGGTCACTTTTCATGTTTAAATGTTATTAATTGTTTCCAGTTTATTAGTAATCAGATTAGTAACAGTAATAGTTGCATTCGGGAATACTTTCCGCAGGTCAATTTCATCGTTGTTTCTGAATATTTCCTTAAGAGCGATCATAAAGGTGTTTTTGATTTCGGTTGCAAGGTTGACCTTGCAGATCCCATTGCGGATAGCCTCACGGAGCATCTCGTCAGGAATTCCTGAACTGCCGTGAAGAACCAGGGGGACCGGTACCTTTGCGCTGATCCTGGAAAGAAGTCCGATGTCGAGTCTTGGTTCCTTTTTGTAGAAACCGTGTGCAGACCCTATTGATACTGCAAGTGAATGGACTCCTGTATTTTCAACAAATAAAAGTGCATCCTCGGGCCGGGTAAATCCCGGATTCTCCTGGCTCTGTCCGAGTTTTGCAACATAACCGAGCTCGGCTTCAACACATGTATCGTATTCGGAAGCGATTTCCACTACATGCCGGGTGATTTCTATGTTTTCAGGAATCGGTTTTTCACTTGCATCTATCATTACGGAATCAAATCCTGCATCAAGGCATTTGCGAACCATCAGTACGGAACTTCCATGGTCGAGGTGAAGCCATGCTTCGGCTCCGTATTCTTTGATTGCTGACCTGGCCATTGATGCAGCGACGTTAAGTCCGAGGTATTGTATTGAGCTTTCCGAAAGTTGAAGAATGACCGGGAGTTTAAGATTGGCTGAGGCCTGAAGGACTCCCGACAGTGTTTCAAAGTTGTAAAAGTTAGCGGCCAGGATCGCCTTTTTTTCGCTTTTGAGCTGATATAGTTTGTCCTTTATTTTCACACGAAAATTACTTTATTATTATATTGCAAATTAAGTGGTTCGTGTGGAACCTTCATTATTTTCAATTTATTGTTGTGTAAAATTTGTCCATGAAGGTTTGATTTTCTCAAAGAGGACGTTTAAATTTTTCGATTGCCAGCCTTTTTATTGTTTCCGGATCTTTGAAAGCTCCTGTCCCTCCTGCCATGGTTGTATTCAGTGCACCTGCCAGTGCTCCGGTTTCAAGGCATTCCAGGAAGGGTTTTGCCCTGATGAAGTCTCTGATAAATCCTGCATCAAAAGTGTCGCCCGCTCCAACGGTATCAACCACATTGGGATTCATGAAAGCCGGCTGGTGAAACAACCGGGAGCCATCCCATCCGTATGCCCCGTCGCTTCCGTTTTTCACCACGACGAAATGTGAAAAAGGTCCAATCTTCCCGATCCCTTCCTCCAGAGAATTGCTGCGTGTCAAAAATTTAAATTCCTGCATGTTGGGGAGAAAAATGTCAACATGTGGCAGAAGGCTTTCAAGAGGCAGCTCCCATTTCTCCCCGGGATCCCACTGGGCATCCAGGGATGTGGTAAGTCCTGATTCCTTTGCACGCCTGAACAATAAAGGCAGGTCATCCTTGATACCCGGCTGCATGAAGCAGGTGGCAAAATGCATATGCCTTGCCGTTGACAGGAAGGAGAAATCTATGTCAGTCAGTCGGAGATCGTACATTGCTCCCGGATAGGTTATGTTAGCCCTGTCCTGATCGTAAACTAGCACTATTGTTGCTCCGGTATTCAATTGGTCTGATCTTATGATATGGGTTGTATCAACATTCCTGGCATTAAGGGAATCGATGACTACCCTGGCAAAATTATCTTCACCTATCTTCCCGATAAAAGCTACATTTGTTCCCAGAGCACTCAGGTTACTCGCGAAGATGGCGGAAGAACTGCCCAGGGTTACTTCCATGTAGTCTGCAATGATCTCCTTTCCGACCTGAGGGAGACTTCCGATGTTGTTGAGAATAATGTCGACGTTAAGCTCTCCGATGACTATTACATCAATTTTTTTCCCTGGATCAATCATAACAGGAGGGTTAGCAGAATTCTAAGATAAAGTATTTATAAAAGTGTATTCAGTCCGACGAGGTTAAATTTGTAAAAATATTTGTCCATGGCACTTTCAATAGACGATTCCACTATTGTTGAAGCTTCTATTCCATTATCAGAAAGATTTTTATATAACTGTTTCCTTGCCGATGCAACTGCCGGATCCTCCCATATATAACGGCATCCAGTTTTTATAAGCCATTCCTGCCTATGGTTTGGAAGTGAGTAAAAATCGCCGGGATTCTCACCGTCCTGGATCCATTTTTTCCATCTGCCTGAATTTATCACCGCTTCCCATAGGGCGCTTCTGATCGGGACGCTGCTTTTCATTTTACCCTCTTCAATCAATGAATTCTGTATCTGATCCAGTTCCATCAGCCCGTTATACTCAAGCTCGGTGAATTCAGGTCCTATGTTGGCTGCTCCCATTCCTGATTCAGGGTAAGCTTCAGGATTGGTTACATTGTCGGAATAATGACCCTTTATCAGACTGCCGTATTCACCTGCGATTTTTGAAAGTTTTCTTGCCACTGCGGGGTCAAAGGTTGTGGTATGAAGATCGGTTCCGACTTTGCCAACCACGAAGCAGGGCCAGATATCCTTAAGCCCGTTTTGTTCAAGTCCTTTTTTAAGGAGCCTGAGGAAATTCCTGAAAGCACCTATGTCGGCCAGGCCTCCGTGCACTTCCTCAGTTCCGACTTCATAGGATATACCGGGCAATCCTTTCTTTCTTCTGAACGACTCTGCGTGAACTATCAGTTCGGTTGTCCTTTCGGCCACGGTCTCTATTCTTATCTGGCTGTTCCCCGGCAGGGTGATATCTACTGTGGGATCAACATGGATGAGTTCATAACCCGCTTCGATGGCAGCTTCAAACGACGACTTTACTGTATTCATCGTTTTTTCATATGGCCATTTTTCGGTTCTGTGAATATCCTTGAGCCAGGGACCTCCATGGTCAATGGCAATGATCACCGGTGAGGTCACATTAAGGTTCCTTGCATGAAAGCGGACCGTTTTTACAAATTCAGACTGGGTCAATCCGGTGTAGCCTCCGTCGAGGTCAACCTGGTTAAGGGTTGCAGCAAATTTTATGGGAGCATTGCACCTCCTGGCAGATTTGAGAGCTGCCCGGATTACCGAGATTGAATTTGGACAGGCTGCAAAAATGGTCCTTTTTATTCCTGTTTCTGCCTGGAGTGCATTTATTCTCTTCAGAATATAATCCATAAGAGGCATTCCTTCAGCAGCAGCCTTTTTTCTGATATCCCTGTTCATGGAGATGCTTCAGAATTTATATATGTTTACGTCTTCCACAACCCTGGAAATTGCTCCGCTTTTTGATGGATTGTCTGGCCGCAGGCCCAGGGCAAGCGATTTGAAGTATCCGAGGAGTTGTGCCGGAATGACATTGCATACCGTAAGGAAAATCTCATCCAGATGGTTCCCTGAATCAGAAAGACTGATGCCGAGATCAAATTCGAGCCCGTCGGCAGCAGTTTCAAATACTCCGATTGTGCACAGGGGCTTTCGCCCTTTCTTCATGGAAAGGACAAGATCCCTTTCATATTGCCAGACATAGGGGTTATTTGAGAAGATGAATACAACAAGGGTGTTCTCATCAGTTACGGCTTTAGGTCCGTGTCTGAATCCCAGGTAGGTTTCATTCTTGCATATAATGATTCCATCGGTCAGTTCCTGAAGTTTTAAATGTGATTCTGTAGCTGTTCCGAAGAAAGGTCCTGAACCAAGGAATACTGCTCTTTTGAAATCGACTGATGCGATTTTCCTGATTTTTTCTGAGTAATCGCTGAGGATTTTTTTACCGTAATCATGCAACATCCTTATCTGTTTCCCAAGTGAGTCTATTTCATTCAGACGTGCGATGAGGATGCCGCACAGGAGCATTCCTGAATAGCTGCCTGTCATTGCAAGTCCTTTGTCATTTGATGAGGGAGGAAGCAGAATAACAAGTTTTTCTGACTGGGTCTGGTAATTTGCAAGCCGTCCCTTTCCATCGCATGTAATAATGAGATGGATACATCTTTTGCAGAGTTTGTCAGCCAGTTCCGTCACTGCTGTACTTTCAGGGCTGTTTCCTGAGCGGGCAAAAGAAACCAGAATTATTGATTCATTATCATTGAAGTAATTTTCAGGGTAGGAAAGAAGGTCAGTTGTTGCAACAGAATCAGTATGGACCTTGAAACTGCGGTTGAATAATGGGGCCAGCGACAAGCCGATGAATGCACTTGTTCCTGCTCCGGTGAGGATTATCCTGGAAGTGCCGGGCAGTGATCCGGATATGTAGGATCCGATTTTTTCCCTGTCTGCCGTTATCTGACCATAAATTTCCATCCAAAGGTCAGGCTGCGCATTTATCTCATTGGCAGTGTGCACAGCACCGAGCTCTTCCAGCAGAGAAGTTTCTGAGCTTTGTGGGGGCATGATTTGATTTTTTATTGAAATTTCAATAATACAAAGATATTTAAAATGAAAATATAAACAAATTTAATGAAAGATTGTTATTTAAAAATGCAAGTAAATGAAAGATTTGTTAAATAGTTTTAAAATTTACCTGTGAGGTTTTGTAATCAGGACATAACGCCGTGTATTACAGGTAAACTTTTAACCATTATTAATATTGCTGTATATTGTTTCTTCATTAATGTTGCGTATTTTTGAATTTTCGCATGCGGAATTTCAGCCTGCAAATAAAATATTAAAACCTGAATTTCTCAACTTTAATGCTTATATCATGATTAAAAGGAATTTACTGCTTGCATTCTTGTTCCTGTCCCAGGTACTTCCCGGACAGAAAGCTTCCATAACCATGGAAACCAGGGATATACTTACTTATCCTTTCAGTGACCCCAATCCCGTACCAATACTCGTGGAAAGACGGGATGAAATATTTCCATATTTTTCATTCAACGGTTACAGCCTGAAAGGCCAGATGCAAAAATGGAATGTCGTTAAGATGGAAAATGATTTCATCGAAGTCTGGGTTATGCCAACTGACGGAGGCAAGGTATGGGGAGCGATAGAAAAGTCGACCGGAAAGGAATTCGTTTACAGGAACGAAGTGATGAAATACAGGAATATTTCGATGCGTGGGCCCTGGACATCAGGTGGCATCGAGCTTAATTTCGGTTACATCGGTCACAATCCTTCAACATGTGTTCCGGTGGATTTCAAGACGGTAGAAAATCCTGACGGGAGCGTAAGCTGTTTTGTCGGAAACATCGATCTTCCTTCACGCACAAAATGGGGTGTTGAGGTAAGGGTTCCCAAAGACAAGGCTTATTTTGAGACAAGGACATTCTGGAATAATCCCACACCTCTTCCCCAATCGTATTATAACTGGATGACCGGTGCTGCTGTGGTAACCGATGACCTTGAATTCTTTTATCCCGGAAATCAGGAAATCGGACACGGAGGGGAGCATGGACTTTGGCCTGTGAATAAAGATGGCCGAAATGTTGCATTATACAGGAACAATAATTTTGAATCGAGCAAATCTTATCATGTGGTTGGAGAATTCAACGATT
>CAZTDW010000045.1:0-21818 GCA_964611835.1 uncultured Rikenellaceae bacterium
GCTGGACCTATCTGACTCCAAGATCGCGGAGAAAGATTTCTTTTATATTTTGCCTAACGATGTTATTATTGTAGAACCCTTAAAATCAGTATCCACAAGCTACCAAAACAATACTGTATCTATTTTACTGTCGGCAGTTACAACTCTGATTACTGTGCTGACCCTGTACTATACTATACGGTAGTGCAATAAGTTTAATTAGATTTGCAGGTTTTCATTTTTAAAAGAAAGATAAGATGTTAAAGACAAATGATCAGGATGCTTCAATAGCCCCCATTAAGTATTTTATTTTCAAGGTTGCCTCACTTAAGTACCTGTATATCACTCTATTGGTATTATGCTTAGCAGTAGCTGTGCTTTTTAACAAGTACTCATCAAGGGTGTACGAAGCCTCTGCAACATTAAGTCCGGTTGAAAACAAGACTTCATCCATCCTTAGCTCTAATCAGCTTTTCGGAGGTCTTAATCCGCTTCAGACAATCGATAATATTGAAAATGATATTTCCAATCTGAGCTCTTTTGCTCTTGCCTACTCAACAGTAACGAAAATGAATCTTGAAGTGAGCTATTTCAGGGAGCAGCAGAAGTTTTTAAAACAGACTCATGAAATATACGGAAACCTGCCGTTTACTATTGCAATTGATAAATCACACATCCAGCCTATTAACGCTAAAATTTATATAACTGTCCTGGATGAATCAACTTACAGAATCACTATTTCGGAAAAAGAAGTTTCATTATACAACTATGTTGATAACGTGATAGTGAGCGATGATTATGAGCTTGAAGCAGATACTGTCTGCAAATTCAGCGAGACAATCCAGAACAATGCCTTTAAGTTTTCGGTTACCTACAACAAGGATTATTTCTTAAATCCGGCCAGTAAAAAATTCAAATATTTCATTCAGTTCAACCATATGGACTATCTGGCCAAAGGGTACCTGAGAAGTCTGGATATACAAAGAATATCCCCTTTGGCTTCAATCATAAACATAAAGTTCACCGAGAACAACCTGGAAAAGACAATAAAATTCCTGAACAATTACCTGAACTCTTTCCTTGATGATAATCTGAGCAAAAAGAATAAAATTGCCTTAAGCACAGTGAATTTCATTGATTCACAGATTTCTGAAATTTCAGATTCACTGAATATTTCAGAATCTCAGCTCCGGAACTACCGGGCTGCCAATCAGGTTATGGACCTGAGTTTCCAGGGGCAGCAGACATATGAGCAGATGACGCAGATTCAACAGGAAAGAGCAGCCCTTCAAGTGCAGCAGCGATACTACAATTATGTAATAAACTATTTCAAAGCGAATCAGGATATGGCAGGAGTTGTCCCGCCATCGGCAATGAATGTATCCGATCCGATCACAAACCAGCTGATTACAGAACTGCTTAATCTTTACAACCAGAGATCGAGCATTACGGCAGGTACAAGTAATGACAAGAATATCTTTCTTGGCCAGATTGACAACAAGATAAGATTGCAAAAACAGGCTATAATTGAAAATTTCACAAATAATCTTAATACTCTGATCCTTTCCCTTAATGAGCTCGATTACAGGGAAAACAAACTTTCGAGAGAGATATCTCAGCTGCCAAGAACCGAAATGAATATGGTAGGTATGAAAAGGAAATTTGACCTCAATGATGCCATTTATACCTATCTTCTGCAAAAGCGGTCAGAGGCTGCAATAGCGCTGGCTTCAAACTACCCGGATTATGAAATCCTTGAACCAGCAAGAGAGATCACCTCTAAAATTGTTTCCCCGAAAGAATTTGTAAATTATCTGATCGCCCTTTTTCTGGGGCTGCTCATCCCTACGATGTATCTCATACTCAGAGATTTCTTTGATGACAAGATCAGAAGTCTGAATGATGCTGAGTACCTCCTTCACAGACCTATTCTGAGTGTTATTTACAGCAATAATCACAAGAGCGAATCGGTTGTTGCTGAGTTCCCAAAATCGGCAGTATCTGAATCTTTCAGGAACCTCAGAAGCAGCTTATTCCTTAAAGCCGGACATGAACATTCTAAAGTAATCCTGATTACTTCATCACAGCCACAGGATGGTAAAAGCTTCATCTCTTTTAATCTTGCCTCCTCAATCGCCTCAGTGGGATATAAAACCATTTTAATCGATTGCGACCTGAGGCGACCCACATTACATTCCAAATTAAAGGTTGAGAATCGTATCGGACTTACAAACTATATGACAAAAAATGCCTCAATCAATGAGATAATCCGCCAGACAAACATAGAAAACCTCTCATTTATTTCCGCAGGACCTGTAATTCCCAATCCTTCTGAAATGATGGAACTTGGAGTTCTGGATGGCCTTGTAGGCGAACTTAAAACCAGGTTTGATTACATTATTATTGACACTACACCGGTAGGGATAGTTGCTGATGCAACCCTGATGATGAAATATGCATCAAAAGTATTGATGGTCATGAGAAACAATTATACACGTAAAGACATCCTGGTTAATGTAATAAATAACCTTAAGACCAACAAATTAAATAACTATGACATAGTCTACAATGATCTGAATCTGCATAAAAGCTCATACAGGCATTATAGCAACTATTATATCAAAAATTAGTATTTCAAAAGAGAAAAAATATATCACATAAATTATTAACTAGATTCTTTTTGGTATGGAAATGGAAGAAACAACAATCAGGGAAAAAGTCAAAGATTATATACAACAGGCTACTTATGTCGAAAAGGAAAAGATCAAGGATGACTCCCTGATTTTCAAGGAAGGATATTTTGACTCAATGGGATTTGTATTACTGATCACATTTCTTGAGGAAAATTTCAGTATAAAAACTAACGATTCTGACCTTGTTGAGGAGAATTTCGAATCAATCAACTCCATTACAAGCTTCATCTTAAGGAAAAGAAGTAACTGAACATGTGTGGCATTGCTGGTATAGTTGACTACAAAGGTTCGCTCAACGGCAAATCTGTCATTAAATCGATGCTTGACGCAATAAGCTACAGGGGGCCTGATGAAAGTGGTATATACTGTTCTTCCTGTGCTTTTTTAGGGAATGTAAGACTAAGCATAATTGACCTCTCAACAGGTCAGCAGCCATTATCCGATTCACAGGGCCGGTTCTGGATAGTTTTCAACGGAGAAATATTCAATTACCGGGAACTTCGCGACATGCTTCTTAAGAAGGGGGTGACTTTTCAGACTCATTCAGATACTGAGGTACTGGTCCAGCTTTATGCCATCTATGGTAAAAAATGCCTGCCGATGCTGAACGGACAGTTTGCCTTTGCCATATGGGATAAAGTTGAGAAGGAATTATTTATGGCCCGCGACAGGATAGGAATACGTCCCCTTTTTTATAATCTTGAAAATGGAATTTTCACTTTCGCATCCGAAATAAAATCACTTTTCCTCCAGGACAGGATAAAACCGGAATTGTCGGTTGAAAATCTTACACAGATATATACATTCTGGACTGCAATAACACCAAATACTGCTTTCAGGAACATATACGAGTTATCTCCGGGACATTGCCTGACGTTCAGTGAAAAAGGCCTTAATATTGAAAGGTATTGGCAGCTTCAGTATGGAAATAACAAAAACACCATCAAACTGGAGAAAGCACTGGAACAATTCAATGAGCTGTTTTATGATGCCGTTAAAATAAGATTAAGAGCTGATGTGGAGGTTGCAGCATACCTCAGCGGAGGTATCGACTCCAGTTCGACAGTCGCATATATTAAAGACATTGAACCAGGGGTATTGAATACTTTCTCGATTGGTTTTGCCGACAAGGATTTTGATGAAACCGCATATCAGAACGAAGCTGTCAGTTATCTGAACACCCGTCACCGTTCTATTCTGTGCACTCCCGATGAAATTGCCCAAAGCTTCCCAAAAGTGATATGGCATACGGAAACCCCGGTTACCAGGACTGCTCCCGTGCCGATGTACCTCCTGTCAAAACTTGTAAGAAATAATAATATTAAAGTTGTTATCACCGGTGAAGGAGCAGATGAGATGCTGGCAGGGTATGACATCTTCAAGGAAGCCAAAATAAGACGATTCTGGGCATCACAGCCAGATTCAGTTCTCCGGCCCCGCCTGCTGACCAAGCTTTATCCGTACCTTCCGCAGATGAAACAGGCAAATCCAGCTATACTTAAAATGTTTTACGGTTATAAGCTGGAAGAAACAGAAAATTTGTTCTATTCCCATCTTCTAAGATGGAATAATTCCAATCATATACTTAAACACCTGGCCGATAGGATCAAATCGGAACTCAACGGATACTCGGCACTCGAGAGTCTTGAAAAGACATTACCGGCTGATTTTAACAAAATGGACTTTCTTGAAAAGTCACAATGGCTTGAAACTTCAATTTTTATGTCGGGCTACCTGCTTTCTTCACAGGGTGACAGAATGGCTATGGCCAACTCGGTGGAAGGCAGATATCCATTCCTCGATTACCGAGTAATTGAATTCTGCAACAATCTGCCCGGAGATCTTAAACTCAGGGGGCTGAATGAGAAATATCTTCTAAAGAAGCTGATGAACAACAGGATTCCTGAAAGTATAGTCAAAAGATCCAAACAGGCCTACAGGGCTCCTGTCAAAAGTGCTTTCTTTTTGAATAATCCTCCGGAATTCATTGAGGAAATGCTTTCTCCCGCATGTTTCCAAAAAGCTGGTATTTTTAACCATGAATCCATTTCAAAACTGATGGAAAAAATTGGAAAGACGGGTGCTTCTTCTGAAATCGAAGATATGATACTGGCTGCTGTTGTTTCAACTCATCTGCTGCATCATCAGTTCGTTGAAAGGCATACAGAAAATTTACAAAACGGGAAAATAAATAATCCGAAAATAGTAGAAGACTTATAATTAATTTAATATGGACCACAACAAACCGTTTTCAAAGGATTTGATTTTGCTCAGAAACATCGAATCAGTAACAGACAATATAATTAAAAAAATGCAGCAGGATGTCCTGTTTAATTTAAAAAGGCAGGGCGCCGTGATTGGAATCAGCGGTGGCATAGACTCATCAGTCTGTCTTGGCCTTGCTGCTAAAGCTTTTGGCCCTGAAAAAGTGCTGGGAATAATTATGCCGGAAAAAGATTCCAGCCCCGAGAGCGAGGAACTTGCATTGGAACTTGCAGGAAAATTCAATGTATCCACGGTAAAAGAAGACATTACAGAAGCACTGGCAGGATTCAAATGCTATGAGAGACGCGATGAAGCAGTGAAAAGAGTATTTCCGGAATATGATCCGGGAACATACAAAATGAAGATTGGAATTCGCCAGAGCGGATTATTCAGCAACCTGCCTCCAATATTCACCCTGACCATTGTTGATAAAGATGGCAAACAACAGGATAAGATCCTGCATACCCGGGAATATCTCCAGATTGTTGCAGCATCTAATTTCAAACAGCGTTCAAGGATGTCGATGTTGTACTATCATGCCGAAGCATTGCATTATGCCGTGGTAGGAACTCCAAATAAACATGAGCAGGAACAGGGTTTCTTTGTAAAATACGGTGATGGAGGCGCTGATGTAATGCCCATAGGCAACCTTTATAAAACCCAGGTATACCAGCTGGCTGAATATCTCGGCATACCCCGGAGCATCATTGAAAGAACCCCAACTACCGACACTTACTCAGCTTCTCAAACACAGGAAGAGTTTTTTTACCAGCTCCCTTTTAGCCTTATGGATATTTACTGGTTCGGTTATGAAAACGGTTACACCCCCGGAGAGGTTGCAATCGTGATGGGTGAAACGGAATCGAGGGTTGAAGCTTTATTCAAAAATTTTGAAAGGAAAAGAAGAACGACCGAATACCTTAGAATGTCGCCTGTAAGAGATTATTATAAACTTTAATATTTTTCCCTCCTTCATATTCTTTCTGGAAAATTGTGATCATTTTTCACATAAAACCATATTTTTAATCTGAAAAAACCAGTATCTAAAATCCTGGTTTTTTCATTCGTATAAATAAAATATCTACTGGTCAAAAAGATCGCATTATAGATGTATTTTAACTTTTAATCCTAAGCAAATAAGACCTAATTTATTTAGATTTATCAGAAATACTGTTCACTTATTGCATATAATGAAGAAAATCTTACTAGTCGCAGCTTTATTAAACTTATCAATAACCGGCTTTCCCCAGAATGCAGAATCTGATCAGTATCTTCATGAGGTAAAAATAAACTATGATTACAGCCAGGAGGAACTTGGCACTATTTTCAGTCCTGAGGAGAACAGCTACCTGCTCAAACTAAGCCTTTTCCGCCATCCTGATGAAAGCGCAGAACTATCCATTAAGTTATGGACAGTGTCTGATAATAATTATACTATGATTTCCGGACCATTCCGTTGGAACATATCCTCCGGACCCCAGGGCTGGATGGAATATACTTTTCCTTATCCCATTGCTCTTCAAACAGATAAAGTATATTTAGTTTCGTTTGAAAACATCTCTGATAATAATTTAAACAAGGTATCAATCAATACCCGGATGCCGGATTATGATGGTAACAGCACTTATACATCCCCTTCATCTGAAACCAGCAGATCAGTAATTCCAACCAGCTGGTTTATAAATTCTTCAGGAAGGATCAAAGCGTATGCTATACTGAATGTCAGATTCGACGGAGGGACGGTTGGAAAAGAACAGTCCATCTGTTACAATTCTGTACCGGCACAGCTGACACAAGTTATTCCGCCGACAGGTGGTGACGGTAATTATAGCTACCAATGGCAGGTCTCCACCAATCACACTACCTGGGCTGACATTTCAGGAGCAACATCAGAAGCATATTCGCCTCCAGTTCTGACAAGCAACAGGTGGTACAGAAGAATTGTGACCAGTGGAGTTTTCGGAAGCATGACCAGCAATGAAATACTTATAACTGTATTTCCTTCATTCTCTCCGGGTTCTGTTGAGTCTGCGCAGACTATTTGTTATAATTCAGTTCCATCGACCCTTAATCAGATTAATCCGCCTGCAGGAGGAGATGGTGTTTACAGCTTTCAGTGGCAGTTTTCCTCTGACAATATTAGCTGGACTGATATTCCAGGTGCAGTTAATGCCAATTATTCACCCGGCGCATTAACTGTAAGCAGATGGTTTCGCAGGAACGTGACAAACAAGAGCTGCGGTCAACTCAGCAGTGCAGCAGTGAGGATTACAGTCATAAATGAGCTGGTCCCGGGTACAATTGGATCAGCTCAATCAATTTGTTACAACACCAGGCCCGCACTCCTTGCCCAGGTAAGTCCTGCTTCCGGGGGTACAGGATCCTTTACTTACCGATGGCAGATATCCAATAATAATACAAACTGGACAGACATCTCAGGTGCCACACAATCTACATATGCTCCTCCGCGTTTGACCACAAGTTCATACTTCAGAAGAAGTGTCCGAAGTGGAATCTGCAGCAGCGTGAGCAATTCAGTTTTTATCACAGTTTACCAGGAATTGCTGCCCGGATCTGTCGGCCTGTCACAATCCATTTGTCACAATACCATACCGGCACAGCTGACACAGCTCAATGCCCCTTCAGGCGGAACAGGATCATTCACCTTCCAATGGCAGAGTTCTCCAAATAATACAACCTGGACTAACATTGCAGGAGCGACCCAGGCATCTTATTCCCCTCCTGCACTTACAGCCAGCACTTACTTCAGACGAAATGTAACCAGTGGTGAATGCGGTACTGTCAGCTCTGAATCTGCACTGATCACAGTTAATGCCGTCCTTACCCCGGGAACCATCGGATCATCTCAGTCTATCTGCTTTAACGATATCCCTTCAACCCTTACACAGGTATCTCAGCCTTCAGGAGGTACGGGCAATTATACCTATCAGTGGCAAAGCTCTCCGGATAACTCAACCTGGACGAATATTCCAGGGGCAACTCTCTCTTCATATTCATCCCAGGCATTAACCGTAAATACTTACTTCAGATGCAATGTATCCAGTGGTGATTGCGGAAGCCTGAGTTCAAACAGTGTCCTTATCACCATTAATCCGACCCTGACGCCTGGTTCGATCGGTTCTGACCAGACCATATGCTATAATTATTCTCCCGGTCAGCTGTCACAGCTTACTCCTCCTTCAGGCGGCACAGGCTCCTACTCTTACCGGTGGCAGAGTTCGTCCAATAACACAACATGGTCGGATATTCCCGGTGCAACATCTTCTTCATACTCCCCTCCTGCCCTTACATCTACAACATATTACAGACGTATTGCAATTAGCGGCGACTGCAATTCGGTCAATTCCAATTCAGTAATGATAACCGTCAATCCCCAGATCAATCCGGGATCTGTAGGTTCATCACAGACAATATGCCATAACACCATACCGGCACAGCTGACACAGCTCAATGCCCCTTCAGGCGGAACAGGATCATTCACCTTCCAATGGCAGAGTTCTCCAAATAATACAACCTGGACTAACATTGCAGGAGCGACCCAGGCATCTTATTCCCCTCCTGCACTTACAGCCAGCACTTACTTCAGACGAAATGTAACCAGTGGTGAATGCGGTACTGTCAGCTCTGAATCTGCACTGATCACAGTTAATGCCGTCCTTACCCCGGGAACCATCGGATCATCTCAGTCTATCTGCTTTAACGATATCCCTTCAACCCTTACACAGGTATCTCAGCCTTCAGGAGGTACGGGCAATTATACCTATCAGTGGCAAAGCTCTCCGGATAACTCAACCTGGACGAATATTTCAGGGGCAACTCTCTCTTCATATTCACCCCAGGCATTAACCACAAATACTTACTTCAGACGAAATGTATCCAGTGGCAATTGCGGATCTTTAAGTTCAAACAGTGTTCTTATAACCGTTATCCCTGCCCTGGTTCCTGGCCTGATCGGTACAGACCAGACTATATGCTATAACTATTCTCCCGGTCAGCTGTCACAGCTTACTCCTCCTTCGGGCGGTACAGGCTCCTACGCATACCAGTGGCAGAGTTCGTCCAATAGCACCACATGGTCGGATATTTCCGGTGCAGTATTCCCCTCATATTCTCCTCCTGCCCTGACATCAGACAGATATTACAGGCTGGCAGTCAGAAGCGGGGATTGCTATAGAATAACAAACACTGTACTGATAAGTGTTAATGATCCGATAAGCGGGGTACAGTTACACAGCAGCAAAACAATTTCCACCAATACATCAACAACTTTCCATATTGAAATCTCAGGAGGAGAATCACCGTTTACTATTAATTATACACGCAACGGAGTAGTTCAACCCACACTCTACAATTACGAAAGCGGCAACAGTATATCGACAGGTATTCTGACAACCGGAACATACAATTATACACTCACATCAGTCACGGATGCAAATGGATGCAACGCACAGAATCTCGGGTACAGTATTACGATAACTGTTCTTTCGGGAGAGATCTTTACATCAAATTCTGCCCTTGTTCTGGTTAATTCATCAGCTTCCTATTACAATGATTACCAGTATTACATAAAGCCGTATCTTGATAATTTCGGTATTCCTTATGAAGTCTGCAATTTGAATTCCAATCCTTTGCCTGAATTAAATGATTATGCCGTTATTATTTTCGGGCACAGGAATGTTTACAGTTCAGGGTATCCGATTTCGGCTATTGAATCGGCGGTAGCCGGAGGAGTTGGCCTTTACAGCTTTGATCCGCATCTTTTTGATTATCCAAGTGGATTCAATACCATCATTTCTCCACGGGCAACATCGTCTTCACAAGTGTACATTCCAAATTATTACCATTACATAACTGAGATGCATGCCCCTGACAGCTACAATGGATCAAGCCATTATGTAAACCTCAGGAATTCATGGGCTTTAACACAGTACAGCAGCCTTACCGGAGGCTCTGATCTGGCAACTCTCGGGTCGGTATCCCTTCTTCAGGTTGCCTCGTATGGCAATGGCCGGATAGTAAAGTGGAGCGGTTATGACTGGGTTTTTGAAAGTCTGCTTGGCCCTGTTTACGGGATGGATGACCTCATCTGGAGGGGAATTGTATGGGCTGCAAGAAAGCCTTTTGCAATGCAGGGTTTGCCTCCCATGCTAACCATGAGGGTTGATGATGTCGATGGAAGAGGATCGGCGCTGGAAAACAACTTTTTGTGGATAAATATCTGCAATGAATTCGGAATAATTCCATGGCTGGGTCTGTTTGTAAACAATATTCCATCAGAGTACATGCCTACTTTAAGGAACCTCATAAACAACAATCGGGCAACCGCATCACCTCACGCATACGGATATGCTTTGGGCTACAACGGATTCATTTACTATAACCATGATAATATCTACAACTTTGATGCTGCTGCTAATGTCAGGGAATCGAGGGATTACTTTATAAATAATGGACTGGCGATGTCCAATTTTGTAGTTCCACATTACTATGAATACAGCTCTGATGCACTAGCTGAAATAAAAAATATGGGCGTGGACTTTATAGGAGTCCACTGGCTGCCGGATTTAAGTTACACGCCATCTCCTGCCTGGCTTAACTGCGGTCCATACAGAATTAACAGGAACGGTACATCAGCCACTTCCGACCTCAGGCCGGTTTACTATGGTGATTATATTACCTTAAACGGAGTCGAATTCTTCAATTGCCTTACTGAAATCAGAGATGACGGTGGTTACGAATGGTTCCCCACCAACTCGGTTTACAGCACATCAAGCAGGGGTATCCGTCATTTAAAAAGGGCATTCAACAGTATGGTCCTTGCATCACTCTTCACTCATGAGGCAAGCTATATTGAAAATATTACACCAGACAACTGGAGAGAGATACTCAGAATTGTAACATCAGGTGTAGCCGATTTTAATCCTGAATACACCACAATAGATTATGCCCTCAGATATATAAGAGCAAAGAAGAATATGTACATAACCCATGTTATTGAAAAGTCCGGTACAATTGAGATCCACTACTCCGGGAATAATGACATGGATACCAAATGTTACCTTTTCACCGAGTACGGAGGCCAGATTTACAGCAGTTTTGTCGATCTGAGCCAGGTAAATGGTCATAATATTGTTAGTGTGCCAAAATGAAATTTAGATTGTAATGAATAAAAGATCTATATCGGTGATCCTGATCACGTTTCTTGCAGCCGCAGAAATTATCCGGGCACAATGGATCCCTGAAGTATGCCCGGTAAAAGAAGATCTGAATGCAGTCTGTTTTATCAATTCATCGCAGGGGTGGGCAGTTGGCGATAAGGGGACTATTATCAGTAAAGTGAACGGAACCTGGACCAGGAGCATGTCTCCGCTAAAGGAAGATCTTTATTGTGTAACCTTCATAACCAATGACAATGGATGGGCTGTTGGTGCAAACGGTACAATTTTAAGGTTTAACGGGTATGTCTGGGAAAAAATCGACAGTCCGACAAAAAATGATCTGTTTGCTGTTTCATTCAAGGATCCTGAAAATGGTGTAATCACAGGCGAAAACGGGACTATACTTGTGTTTGCGGGAAATACATGGAAACAGCTTGACAAAAGAATCAAAGCCAATCTTTATACTGCCCAGTATCTGAATGATGACATTATTCTGGGAGGGGGAATGGAGCTTCTCAATGTGCCAATCATGAAAATGGCGGTAAAATGGGGGTATTCCCTTACTACACTTTTTGATTCAAATATCGCTGTACTGGGATTAGCGTTTACAAGTCCAGAAAATGGCTGGGTCATTGGCTCCCCGGGGGTTCTGCTGCATTTTGACGGCAAAAACTGGATAAAGCCCAGTTTCGACTACAGATTTCCTTCTCTGAACCATTTATCCTTTTCTGATGAAAATAATGGATTCAGTGTAGGCTTCAGCGGTACGATACTTGCCTTTAATGACGGGACGTGGATAAGAGAAGAGTCAGGTACAAATATGCATCTGAATAGTTCGGCAATAGCCGGTGTCAACTATTATGCTGTTGGAGACCAGGGTACAATTCTTGTAAGAAAACAGGAAAAGGACAATGAAGAATTGAAATCAGAGGAAATATTTGATGAATCAATCAGATTATTTCCCAATCCATGCCGGGATTTCTTAAATGTAGACTTTTCCGGGATGGAAAATGATTCTCCGGTAACAATTTCAATAATGGACCTTAAAGGTAATTTAGTGGAACAAAAAGAATTGGATTTTTCAAAAGTCAACCTTCTTGTCACATTTTCCACTTCAGGGTACAAACAAGGGGCTTACTTCGTCAAGGTTAAAACAGGAAACAAAATCCTGCTCGGCAGATTTATTGTAAACTAAGTTCTGACTTTGAAAATCAGCACTTAAATACAATAAAAATCAAAAAAGGAGGTTCAATAAGAAATTCCTTTTTATGAATGCATTTGACTACTTTTTTGAATTATCCTCCGGACAGGAAAGAAATTTCCTTGTTGGCAAGGAAAACCTCTCTTTCATAGACCTTTATCAATCTTCACGCAGTCTGGCGTCGTGGATTGAAGCTGAGTTCGGGCATGATCAAAACATTTTGCTGCTGTCGGTTAATAATGCTTTTTTCCTTACAGCCTATTTTGCGATTATTAAATCAGGAAATGTATGCATACCTCTTGATCCTAATATCGAAAAGGAGAACTTCAGATATATCTCCCAGCTGACAAATCCGGTTTTGATTTTTTGTACTTCTGATGTTGCAAGAAAGCTTGAACTTGAAGCACAAAAATGTATATTCCCCGAAATTGTCAGTAATCATGAATATAAAGGCTCATTGTCGGACAACGGATATAAAATTGATCCAAATGCCTGTGCAGAGATTATTTTCACCTCAGGATCGACAGGTATACCTAAAGGGGTGATGATTTCCCACAAAAATCTGATTGCAAATACTGAGTCTATCATCCAATATCTGAAGCTTGACGAAAAAGACAGGATGCTTGTCGTTCTTCCCTTTTACTATTGTTATGGATTGTCGCTACTGCACACTCACCTGCGTGTTGGTGGATCCATTGTACTTAATAATTCCTTTATTTTCCTGGGTGGTATCATCAGGGATCTGCACGAACAAAAATGTACGGGATTTGCGGGCGTACCAAGTCATTTCCAGATCTTACTTAGAAAATCAGATAATTTCAAAAATACCTCTTTCCCTGATCTCAGATACGTTACTCAGGCGGGTGGAAAACTTGCGCCTATTTTTATTGACGAGTTCAGGGCAAGCTTTCCGGATGTGACTTTTTATGTGATGTACGGGCAGACCGAAGCCACAGCGAGATTGTCTTATCTGCCTCCCGAGCTTTATAACCTCAAAAAAGGTTCGATGGGCAAAGGTATTCCTGACGTTGAGTTGAAGGTTGTGAATGAAAAGGGAGAAAAGATCAGACCGGGTGAGATTGGAGAAGTTATTGCCAAAGGGGATAATATCATGCTCGGATATTTCGCTGATGAGGAAGGAACAAAAAATGTATTAAGAAACGGATGGTTGTATACCGGCGATCTGGGAACAGTAGATGAAGACGGATACATTTTCCTTACTGCCAGGAAAAAAGAAATTATAAAAGTAGGGGGAAAACGCATAAGTCCCAAAGAAATAGAAGGAGTTATACTTGAGCTTCCTGAGGTTGTTGATTGCACTATTGATGGCGTATTTGATGAACTCCTGGGGGAAGCAATAAAGGCTACTGTTGTTCTTAAGCCCGAGAACGGGAAAGACGAGTTTATTCAAAGGATTAAGCAGCATTGTTCAAAACATCTGGCGTTGTATAAGATTCCTCAGATATTTGAGGTAAAGGAAAATCTTGTGATCAGTGCCACTGGTAAAAAAATAAAAGGCAAACTTTAAAATGGTAATAGATCATATTTGTTTTGCTGTCAAAAACCTTGCGGAAGGGATCACCTATTGGCAAGACACGTTTGACTACAATCAGATGACAGAAATCATAACCAATACCAGGCAGAAGGTAAAAGTTGTATTTCTTACAAAAAACGACAGTATTACAATAAAGCTTATAGAACCTGATGAAGGTAACCAGTCGCTGATCAATTTCGTGAACAGGGGCGGTGGATTTCACCACGTATGTTTCAGATGTTCAGATCTTAACAAAGAAATTGACCGGCTTAATTCCAAAGGGATGATCAAACTTGTTGCCCCTCAGCCCGGAGAGGCATTCAACAACCATAATATTGCATTTCTCCTGGGCCGGTATAACATGAATGTTGAACTTATTGACACAGGAGAGAAAGCGGGAATCTTAAATGCGGATAAATAAAAAAGGCGGCATTAGCCGCCTTTTTTCATTTTCTTATTGTTGGAAAAGGTCATTCCCTGCAAAGATCTTCAAATAGCCTGTTTATTTCCTTAACCTTTCCCCCATCAAGTGCATGATGTTTTAATACATATTCCCTTGCCCTTTCCTTCAGTCCGGGTTGTTCCTCATCAGCCATGAGTAACCTGGCCAGCTCGTCAATATTTCCCCTGGCATTGAATCCAATTTTTTGCTTTTCAATCGTTGAACCCGGATCAAAATAGAGTGAATAAACCGGGATTCCGCAAGCCCAGGCCTCTACAAAGATATTAGGGAATCCCTCCATCGGAGATGTTGAAACAAGTCCTCTGGATTTTGATATATGATCAATGGCTTCCGAATGGCTCAGCTTTCCGAATAATTCCACATTCTTTAAAGATCCGATTTTTTTATAAAACTTTTCGCCCGTTTTGTCGCGGGGTTTACCTATCACTTTAAACTGAACCGATGGCGTCATCCTGGCAAGCTCATAGAACTGCGGGAAGCCCTTTCTTTTGTCAAGGGAGCCTACATAGCAGTAACTCTTCCTGTCAGCATCAGGATTTATATTTAAACCGGTCATATCAATAAGGTTGTAAAATATTACCGAATTGATACCCTTCCTGGCAAGAGCCTCCTTCTGTCCTTCATGCTGAACAAGCATCAGATCTGCCTTTCTGACAAGCTGCGGGAAAATAATCTCATTAAGGGGAACTTTAACAAACCACCATAATCCGCCGTCGAGATTCGTCAGATAGTCATATTTCATTCTCATTTTCAGACTCAGGGCATCCAGATCAGAGGCCAGCTGAAGAACGAACCTGCCTTTTGATCTTCGTGCCGCCCAGTATGCCAGCACATGAGTATAATCTCTTATCTGACAATAATATATATCTGCCTCCTGTTCTTTCAGGCACCTGTAAAGCATGGGTAGTCTATGAGTGAAAAACCTGATGAATCTTACACCATCATCCCAACCCCTGACCTTGACAACTTTTATTCCATCTTTCGTGACATAGTCCTTTTCAACATTAAAATCAACAAGTACGACTTCATGACCTGATCTGGCCAGGACCTTGCACAGCATGGCTATCTGCAATTCACCTCCTCCCACAGGTTTTCCCTCGATGGCACTTGCTATATTACCCCACGTACAGAATTTCATGTTATATATTGATTATTAATTATTAACCCTAAAATGAGAATTCAAAAATCAAAAACTTTAAATGCTGGTGATCTATTGAATATTAAAATGCTTTTTTATTGTTTTCTGCTTTTCCTCTAATGATAAATTGCTTGTGTTCATCAATCCGGGATTTTGTTTATAAAACAATTTCTGCATGCTCATATTTAAAACCACCTTGGCCGGATTTCCCAATATAACCGAATTGCCAGGGAATTTACCGCGAACCACACTGCCAGCACCAACAATGCAGTTATCTCCTATTGTGGTATTTGGAAGAATGATACAGTTCGTTCCAATCAGAACATTATTACCTATCTTGATTTTTCCGAAAACATCACCGTTCCTGATCTCATCTCTAAAGCACCATATGCCTCCATCATGTGTAATCAGAAAAGTACCGTAGGCAATTGCCACATGGTCTCCTATCTCTATCAGATAAGGTTCTGTAGAAAATGACATCGTCTCCAGATGACAATCCTTCCCTATTTTCATTCCCTGTTTTCTCCAGTAGGCCACTTTCTTTTCCATGCCCGCTTTGGCAATATATTTCAGATAAGTACTTCTGATCAGTCCTTTAAGTAACATTTTCAAATTGTTTTATTCAGCTTTATTAACCAGTACATCAACAACAAACCTGCCAAGGTCCCGGGAAGCCTTAGCCGAAAACTCCTTATTGGGATGTGAATTGTCGGGGCCATCAGCATTTTTCTCAGGCAGGTAAAGCTCTCCTTCAGTTTCTAATTTATAGAAGTCCCAGATAAAAATATTATCACCCTTTTCATCCCATTCATTTATGACCCAATCATGAAACTCCTTTGTTCTTTCTGCTTCTTCCTGTGAGACCCGGCTTTTTACATTCATTGCCGGAGTCCATACTATAAATTTATTTTCCGGGAACTCATGCATCTTATCTTTAAGTGCAGCATATTGAAGTTTGTAGTTTTCCAGAGTCTTGATACTGGAATCGATATCAGGATTTCCGGTATCCGCAAGAATATTGCTTACAGGGAAACAATGTTTAAAGATTATCAGATCATACTCCCTTGTAAGAATTTCAAGTGTTGGTTCTTCCATATATGCTTCGTTTCCTGCATTCTTAACCCAGATATTATAATAATCATAAGGGTAATTATTCCATCCGTAGGGTGAAGCCTTCGGGAAAAATCTTTCACTTACAGAACATTTCAAACCATGTTTTCTGGCATTGAATTTAACAGCAGTTTTGAGCTCGCTTCTTCCTGTGAGTTTATAAACATACCTGTGGGTTTTGCCCAGCCAGACATTCCATCCTGTGCTATGGTGCAGAAATATTATCTTTTTCATTTCTTCCTGTTTTCGGTCACATCCTGAAATAATTATCATTAATAATAACAAGAATGCTTTGGTTTTCATTATCGTTAACTTTAGTTGTAATTTCATGGCATATCATTCCGATGTAGAAGTACATTACACAAAAAATCCCTGCCGCAGCAAGCCTTTTCTTCAGTTATGATCACGATCAGTTGCCAAGATGCTTTTCAATCAGTTCCTTTGTTTCAAGAATATGCCCTTTTGAGGATGCTCCAAACAGCACTGACTCTATTTTGGGGAACCGGCCCAGGTACTCTATTGCCTCAGCAGGCCTCAGTGCACCTGCAGCCAGAACCTGCATAGCAATGGGCCTGAATTTTTTCTCATTCAGGTATTGCTCATAGATTTCCTTACCTCCTGACATCCTGAAACCAATCTTATTGATTGAACTGCAAATAACCGGATTTTCAATACCTACAGAATTCAATGCATCCAGCAGGGCCGGCATATTCATTGTTATAAACCCGGGTTCAGCATTGTACTTTGATCTGATATAGGAATCATATTCCCTGAAAACCTCGTACATCTTTAATCCGAGAATCATATCTACAAGAACATTCTGAATGAATATGACCGGGGTTTTAATACCTCTGAACATCTTCATCTCGGCATCAATCAGCAATTCCATTATGCTCATGAAATCCTTTCTGATAAAGGCAACGCCTCCTTTTGTGAAGGAGCTGAAAATATTTCCCGGGACATATTGCTTGATTGTCCCGATTATACCCAGATCGGTAACTGCATTTGCATATTTATGCGCATAAGGCATACAAGGGAATATTTTGAAATTCCTGTATTTATCAGGATTGGATCTCATATGTTCACAGATATTTGCAATCCGGTCGTGAGTTGTACACATAAATGTATTTATACCAACTTCTATTGCCTGATCCAGAACCCTGATAATTGAAGAATCATCCTTAAACCTTATCGCCTGTTCCCTGGATTTCTCATCTGAAAGATGGTTGACTGCGAAAAACTGATTATCGCCAAACAATACTTTATCCATCATAATATTATTTTTTTGAGTCTGCAATTATAAATTCGATCACCCTGTCGGTATATAGTCCCTGCTCGAAAGTATTTATATCCGTCTGTTTTTTTGAGACAACACACCTGATGAAGTTGTCAATCTGAGCACTATATTCTTCCCCCCTCAGGTAAAAGCTGACCGGTATCGCGTAATCGGTTATATACTTTATTGTCCAGCCTTTTCCGAGCTTCTCCGACGGATTTTCGTCCTTGAGATAGATCTTTAGTTCCGTCGCATCGCAGATAATTTTGCCTTTTGTTCCGGAGACAACAAGGGAGGTTGACATCTTCCTGAAGGTTTCATCACTCCAGTTTACAGACAGGATACCGCTTAGACCGTTTTCGAGGGTCAGTACCGAATAGACGGCATCTTCAACATCCCTCGAATAGAACTGTTTCAGCTTTGTGCCCTGAGCTTTGACGGGTTTGCCCAATATTTCCTGAATAAGGTTAAGTACATGCGAAGCATAATCAAATAAACATCCGCCACCCTCTTCAGGATTTGAACGCCAGGTTCCTCCTTTTTCTTTGGTGACAACCGGTCCGTATGCTTCGCCTGTAAAATGAACCAGGTCGCCGATAATTTTTGCTTTAATCAGCCTTTTTAATTCACGGAATGTGCCAATAAAGTGGTTGTGATATCCAACCTGATTCACCAGCCATTTCTGATTTGCCAGATCCACCAGTTCCTGTCCTTCCTTTGAAGTCAGACTGAATGGTTTTTCACAAAAAGTATGGATCCCATTCTGCAGTGCATATTTGACTATAGGATAATGAAATCTTGTTGGAGTTGCAACAACAACACACTCAAGTTTTTCATTATCAATCATTTTCTTGTAATCGCTATAGACATTGATTTTACTGAATTTCTTGAAGGCATCCAGTATTAAGGAGGATGTATCGCAAACAGCAACCATCTCTGCTTCAGGATGAGGCCCTACTATTGCAGCATGGGAAAGACCCATTTTGCCAAGGCCTATAATTCCGGCTCTGACCATTTTTCTACTATTTTATAAATAAATTAATATATTGATTCGTGATACTTTCCCAATTAAATCTGGCAAGAATATCATTTCTGCCCCTCTCAGCCATTTCCCTGATCTCCGAGGGATTGACTGTTGTGTAACGTATCTTCTCTGCCAGTGAATCCGGATCACCCGATCTGAAATGTGTCGCATTGTCCTTTGTAATAAAGGTGTTTTCAACAATATCTGAACAAATGAGAGGCGTCCCCAGTCCCATGACCGTAAGAATTACAGGTGAAAGGCCTTCAATAAGCGATGGCTGAATATATACGTAGGCATTCTTCATCAGAATATTTGTATCGTCGCCATAAATATATCCGGGGAACAGAATCCTTTCATTTGTGGTATTCCTGATTTTTTTCTCATAATCGCCGGGATTTGGTGATCCCCCGACAAGGACCAGCTTCATCTGCGTCTGGATTTTGCTGAAAGCCTCAATAAGTATATGAACACCTTTATCGGGTATGAACCGTCCAACAAATAAAAAGTAATTTCCCGGTGTAACACCTACCCTTTCAAGTACAGACAAGTCATCAGGTGGTTCCTTGACTTCCGATCCGTAAGGAATGAAATCATATTTCCGTTTGAATTTTTTTTCAAAATACTCCCTGGTATAGATATTATCGAATATAACTCTGTTGGGAATATATGCTGTAAGATAATTTGACACCTGGTAAAAAAGTTTTCCGTACCATGGCCATTTATCCCGTTTCCAGTCCATGGCAAACTGGCTTACATACACTTTTTTTCCGGCGAGCCTCAGGAAAAGAGCCCATATACTGTTTGCACCGCTGTGAAGATGAATAATCTTCGCCCTGTTCCTGAAAATTATGTCGGCTGTTGCCTTGAATGAATGGAGCAGGGTATCGAATCCAGCACTCCTGACTGTTCGTAAGGAAATTATTTTAATGCCGGCATATTCGCTGTTTCTCGGAATTCCATTCTCACCCGGATATATCCGGCAATATGCGGTCAGTTCATGGCCTTTGGCCGTTATTCTGGGATAAAGCTCAAATGCAAATTTATCCGAACCTGCCCCTCCTTTTTTGGGAGGGATGGTCCGAAATCCGCCGAAAGCAGCTATTCTGAGTTTCTCCATTAACTGAGATAATCTTTATAGTATGCTGAGATATATTGATTAAGAGCAACTTTCCAATCCTGCATCAGATTAATTTGCCTTATATTCAGCTTCCTGTTTATCAGTCGTTCACAGGGAGGCCTCTGTGCAAAATAAACATCCTTGAAATAGTCGGAACCCACAGCTGTAATCTTCACCTTGCCTGTCAGATCAAGGATCCTGAGCAGTTCTCCTGCAACCTCAATCCTGCTTGTCTGTCCGCCGCATACCATATTATAAAGGCCCCAGTATTCTTTATTAATCAGGGCTTTTACATTTCCTGCAAAATCGTGGGTGAACGTTGGTGTGCCATCTTTATCATCAACAATGAAAAGTTCTCGTTTCCCTTCCTTCAACTGCTTCATTATCTTCTGAATGAATTTTTTATCTTTCCTGGGACCTGCTCCCATCATCCATCCTGCCCTGCAAACAAGAAAACGTTTAGCATTTTCAACAACAAACCGTTCGCCCATATATTTCGATCTTGCGTAAACGCCAAGCGGATTAGGCTGATCCCAGTCGTCGTAAAGTTCCTTTTTACCATCAAAGATCCCGGCTGTACTTATATACAACAGGGGAATATCCAGGGAATTTGCCAGATAAACAGCATTTTCAACTGCAAGGGTATTCGTATTGTAAGTCTCATCTGCATTCATTTCGCAGAACTCAAGATCGGTATATGCCCCCAGATGAAACAGGTAATCGGGCTTAAAATCATTTACATCCTTCTTATAGGCCTCAAAGTCCCTGAAATCAAGAAAACTTAACCAGGATTCATTAACATCCTTGTCAGTGCATTTAAGCTGATAATCATCTCTGAACCGGGTATAAAATGCCTCGCCAAGCATCCCTCCGCATCCTGCTATATAAATTTTTTTCTTCATCTTATATGTGTTGAAATTGTTAGTTACTTCCTGTTTCTTAAAACTTTAGCCGGAACTCCGGCCACAATTGAATAAGCCGGCACATCTTTGTTTACAATGCTTCCCGCGGCTACAATGCTGTTTTTTCCAATCCTCACTCCGTCAAGTATTACGGCCCGTGATCCTATCCATACGCCGTCTTCAATAGTTACTCCTTTCCTGGTTTCACCCTGAACCACCACCGGCAGATCAGGATTGTCAAAATTGTGATTCTCAGAAAAAAGATATACTCCGGGGCCAAAAATCACATCGTTTCCGATTACCACCCTGCCTCTGACCTGAATAAAGCAATTCTGGGCTATTCCTACATTATTCCCTATTTCAATCCCTACACCCAGATCTCTTATAACGCCCGTACACTCAATTATTGTATTCCTCTGTATGGAAACATTATCTCCGAACCTTACACCTTCTCTCGACAATGCATTGATTTCAACGTTGTCACCGATGCTAAAAGTACGCCCTGCATGGATTTTTTTTCTGAATTTTATTTTTGTATGCTTCCCCAGAAATATAATCCCGGAAGAAGATCCGAGAAAAGGCTTCAGGCAAAAACCCCGCAAAAGGGCAAATAACTTCGACCTCATGATATTGAACATATCAAGGTTGGTCAATGTCTCGTCAACAGTGTAATTAGACTTGCCAAGCTTTTTAATAAGCTTATTCAGATTTCTTTTTATCAATGACACTTTTGTAAACTTCCATTAAGTTTGAATAATGACCAGCCATATCAAATTTCAGCTTTGAAAAGCTGTGAACCGACATTGAGAAATTTACATATTCCTCATCAGTAATAAGTAACGAATTCCTGATTGCCTTCTGGAGTGACTCCCTGTCACCCATACGAAAAAGGAATCCATTTTTACCGTTGTCAATCAGTTCCGGGATTCCAGCAACT
>CAZTDW010000046.1:0-21725 GCA_964611835.1 uncultured Rikenellaceae bacterium
CCTCCTGACTGTTTCTGGACAAACAGTCCCATTCCCTTGGAACCGTTGATCTTGGTGTCAAGCTTCGACTCCCTGATGGTGTCGCGCACTTCGGCGATATCCTTCAGATAGATGCTGCTGCCGCCATAGCTACTGACAACAATATTCTTTACCACATCACTTTCCGGAAATTCACCCTGGATTCTAAGAGGGTAATCAGTGTTTCCCATCTCAATATATCCGGCAGGAAGATTCATATTTTCTGCCCTTATGATATTTCCGATCTGCTCTATGGTCAGATTATAGGCTTCCATCTTCCGGGGATCTACATCAATATAGATCTTTCTTCCGGGAACTCCCGTAAGTGAAACCGCACCCACTCCTTCAATCCTGTTGAGCGGATTCACCACCCTTTCATCAAGTATCTTTTCAAGTCCCGCGTAACTTTCCTCTGCAGTTATGGCATAGAAAATTATAGGCATCATGGTGGTGTTGAACTTTATTATTGTGGGTTTTTCACTGCCATCCGGCAATATCCTCTCGGTAAAGCTCATTGCACTTCGTATATCATTTGAAGCTTCGTCCAGGTCGGTCCCGTATTCAAATTCCATAAAAATTGCCGATACGGCATCGCTCGACCTTGATGTTATCTCCTTTAGCCTGCTTACGGAATTAAGGGCGTTTTCAAGAGGGCGCGTTACATTTGACTCGATATCTGAAGCACTTGCACCTGGATATGTGGTGTAGACTACAACAAACGGCAGCTCCATTTCGGGATACAGATCGACCGGTAGCTTGACCAACGAATAGATTCCCATTACCATCAGACCTACAAAGATCAGGATCGTGGTAACAGGTCTCCTGACTGAAGAACTGTAAATACTCATTTTATTTCAGTTGTAAAGTGCGTTATTATTTTACTACTTCAATTTTATCACCATCGATAAGTTTTGACTGGCCTTCAGTTATCAGGCTTGCTCCTTCCTTAAGGAATTCTGATTCGACCTCAAGCTTATCATCAAACCTTTTTCCGAGTGTTACTTCAACACGTTTTGCCGTACCATTTTCGTCAAGAAATACATATCTGATATTGGTACCTTCCTGCAAAAGAACGGCATTGGAAGGAACGACAAAAGTTTCAACCTCTCCAAGATCCATTGATACCCTTACAAACATTCCGGGTTTGAGCAGGTCATTCCTGTTAGGCATTTCGATCTCTGTTATAAATGACCTTGTTACTGAATTGATTGTAGGAGCTTTTCTGAATACAGAACCTGAAAAAACATCGTTGCTGTAAACGTCGGCTGTAACGGTAGCTTTCATTCCTCTTTTAATGAGCGGGTAATATTGCTCGGAAATGCTCACATTGATCTTCAATGGATTAACCTGCATGAGGGTAACCACTGCCGAGCGCCCCGACTGTGTGGTGGGCGACCCTGAATACATTTCACCGTCCTCAAAATACTTTCCGGTCACAACACCGCTGAAGGGTGCCTTGAGAAGGGTATTAACCTCCATAAAATCAACACTGGTCTTTGTAACCTCATACTGTGTTTTCATCTGGTCGTACTGCTGCTGCGGCACGCTTCCTGTACTCAGAAGGGTATCGAGGCGGGAAAGGTCTTTCGCCAGGCTGCTAAGCTGAACCTTCTGCTGGTAAAGCTGTGTACGGTCCATAAGGAACAGATCATCTCCCTTTGAAACCCTGTCTCCTACTTCAACGTAGATCTTTTCAATCCGGCCCGGAGCCGAAGGAACCATGTTAACCTCTTCATAAGGAAGTATTGTTGCCGTATAATCTATAGTTCTGGAAATGGTGCTTTTGCCAAGAGACAGGGTTTTTACCGGAACAGCTGTGTTTTCTGCCGGAGCGCCTGCCGCCAGAGCACCTGAACTGTCATTTTTACTCTTTGATGAACATGCTGACATTACCAGGCAGCTTACCAAAATTACCGGAATTGTATTTGCGTATTTCATTATTTTGTTTGTTAAAAATTTCACTGATTATTACATATTGTTCAACAGCTTGTCCATTGCAACTTTTGTCTGAAGCAGGTTCATTAGTGCAGAAACATAGTTGTTCTCAGCCTGCAGGTATTGACCGTTTGCCTGGGTAAGATCGAGACTTGAAGCCATCCCCTGTCTGAATTTATTCTCCGTGCTTTTGTAAACCCTCTTTGCAACTTCGACATTTTCCTTCTGACTCTGGTATTGAAGGTTTGCATTCACCAGGTTATACCTTAGCTGCTTTTCCTGGATCAGAAGCTGCTCTTCAACCATTTCCCTGGTTGTCCTTGCCTTCTGAAGATTGTACTTAGCCTTCTGGATCTTCGAATAACGTTCACCGCTGGCAAAAATGGGTACTGACAACTGAAGGCCTGTCATTGAATTGGGGAACCACCTGAGCTCTGATAATTTATCTCCCATGCCGCTGGTCCCGTAATTATAGAATCCTGCAATTGTTGGAAGAACAGAAGCTTTCTGGGTTTTAAGTGCCAGCGACGACATCAGTTCCTGGCCTTCCACCATCCTGTAGTTTACATTCTGAGTATGGTCAAAATCCTGAGACATAAGTGTTTCAACATTGATTGCATCTGTCAGACTCCCAAGAGTTTCTGTAAGCTTAATCCGTGTATCGGCTGATACTCCAAGCTGAAAACGAAGCAGGTTGTAATTTAACTCAATGGTGCGGAGCAATGAACTCCTGTTGTTCTCAACCATGGTAACATTGGATTGCATCTGGTCGACGTCGGTCGACTCGGCCATTCCTGCAGCATACATGGCCCTAGTTGATCTCAGGGTCTCATTGAGGTTGGCTATGTTGCCATCGAGAATCTCAAGCGATTTTTCCGAAACAAGTATCAGAAAGTAGGCTGAACTTACAGCCTCTTTGGTATCAAGTTCTGATAATTCGAGACTCTCCTGGCTGAGTTTATGCACAAGTTTTGTAGTTTCAATCCCGATGTAAAGAGGGGCGTTGAAAATCAGCATATTTGCCTGGAATGAAGCGCTTGAGTTATACTTGGAACCAAATGTCACCGGAATTTTGGTGCCGGGGGGTTGTCCGAAAAACTCACCGGGCAACAAGGTTGTCATTAACTTAAGGTTGTCTGTAAATGTCCCTGATGCACTTAACTGCGGAAGTGCTGCCGATATGGTTTCCCATACGGCAGCCTTTGATGCCATCACATCTGACCGGGCAGCAAGCACCGATTTATTGTTAAGAATCGCATAATCCTGCGCCTCCTTCAACGATAGTTTCAATTCACTCCCGTTCTCCTGTGCTTTCAGGCCATTTCCCTGCAGGAAAGCAGTAACTATCAACAAAAAAACTAATCTTCCTTTCATATTTCTACACTTATTTATTTTTATTGCCATTTGAAGGCCCGGTGTTGGTTTCATAAAAGTTTATAAGATCAAGACCTTTTTGTGTCGATATTCCCCTCAGATAATTGATATAAACATCGCGTATCACATGTTTTTTACTGTAATCATCAGGATCAAAATCATCACCTTTGCCAGACATCCTTCCCACCTCAAACAGGCACTTATTTGTAATTTCAATATCAATGTCATCGCGAAAGACCCCTTCTTCAATTCCCCTTTTTATCAGGTCAGAATTGACGTTTGGATAAGGGAACTGCCCTGTTTCCTTCATATTCTTAATAACATCATTTCGAACCTTCATTATATCAAGCCTGAAAGCCGGACTCATGTTCTCCATATGCTCGCTCATCATTCCCATAATCCGGTAGACCGCTTCTATTACATTTTCCGATTCTCCCGAAATTTTGCCAATCAACTCTTTCTGTCTTTCTACCATCAGACTGATAACTCCAGAGAGCAGTTCATGTTTATCTCTGAAAACCTCGTATATCGTTCTCTTGGAAATCCCCAGGTTACCGGCAAGCATGTCCATGGTGACTGCTCTTATACCGTACCTCCTGAAAAGATGCGCTGCTTCTTCTGTTATTCTCTGTCTGTAATCCATGTCGAAAATAATTCGCGCAAAAATGTGAAAACTATTTTAGTTTACAAAGTTTTATTTGTTAAATTCCGGTTAAAATCGACAAAAAAGCGATATTTACCGGTAAATGACGGAAGAGCACCATTGCCTGATCGGTAAACAATTTGTGAAATCTTTAAAGAAAGCTTAGCCAGATGTCAATAGTATTGGTAGTTATCGGGATAATTCTTCTTATCGTACTTATAATAGGCCTGAAGTACAATCCGTTTGTTGCCTTTATAATCGCATCGATATTCGTAGGAATAGCTGAAGGGATGAAATCAGCGGATGTAATAACTGCCATCCAGCAGGGAATAGGTGACACACTTGGGTCAATTGTACTAATACTCGGATTCGGTGCAATGCTTGGTAAAATGGTTGCTGACAGCGGCGCGGCACAAAGGATTTCTTCAAAGCTGATAGGGTTATTCGGAATAAGGAATATTCAGTGGGCAATGGTCATTACCGGATTTATGGTTGGCATTCCCATGTTTTACAATGTCGGGTTCGTAGTACTGATACCACTTGTATTTACAGTGGCGGCCTCTTCAGGTTTGCCCCTTCTGTATGTGGGAATACCATTGCTGGCATCTCTTTCCGTTACTCACGGATTTCTTCCTCCTCATCCGTCGCCGATTGCAATTTGTGCAATGTTTGGTGCTGACGTGGGCAAAACCATCGGGTATGGGATCATTATAAGCATTCCGGCGATAATTGTTGCAGGGCCTTATTTTGGGAAGACCCTTAAAAAGGTTAAGGCGAGTCCGATAAAGGAATTTGTAAGTTCCAGGATCCTGAGGGAGGATGAGATGCCGGGTATCTGGAGCAGTGTTCTTACAACCCTGATGCCGGTAATCCTTATCGGTATGTATTCCGTATCCACCATATTTCTTCCTGAAGGCAACAGTCTAAGATCAGTTCTGGGATTTCTGGGAGATCCTGTTATCGCCATGCTCTTCTCCCTGCTTGCAGCCGTTTATCTTCTGGGGATAGGGAGAGGGAAAAAGATGTCGGGAATAATGGAATCCCTGGGCAATTCGATAGGAAGTATAACAATGGTGCTCCTTATCATTGCCGGAGCAGGTGCATTCAAGCAGGTACTGATAAGCAGCGGGGTCAGCAACGACATCGCCGGTCTCCTTACAAAATCGGATATGTCGCCGCTTCTGCTGGCGTGGCTGATAGCAGCAGTTATCAGGATATGCATAGGCTCTGCAACCGTTGCGGGCCTGACAACTGCAGGCATCCTCATACCATTAGCAACAGGCGGCACTGTAAACAAAGAGCTTATGGTACTTGCCATCGGTGCAGGGAGTCTGATGCTTTCACACATCAACGACAGCGGTTTCTGGATGTACAAGGAGTATTTCAATTTAAGTGTGAAGGATACTTTTAAAACCTGGACGGTCATGGAAACGATTGTAAGTACCATCGGGCTTTTTGGTGTGCTGATCGCAGATCTGATTTTGTAGGCATCCCTTTTCCGTGAGATATTGCCGGATTTTTTCTTATTTTGCTTTCAACGGATATAAACCTTTAATGCTGAACCAAAAATCAAAGAAATGAAAATAAATCCCGAATCAAGGTTGATAGAATTAGGACTCGATCTGCCACCGGCACCAAAGCCGGTAGGAGTTTACAAACCCGTACTTGTGGTTGACAATCTGCTGTATGTATCTGGTCAAGGACCCCTGAAATCTGACGGCACGCTGATAAAGGGCAGACTTGGTGCTGACCTGGGACTTGAAGAAGGTAAGCTGGCTGCCAGGCAGGTAGGGCTTGCAATGCTTTCTTCAATAAAAAAACATTATGGAGATCTTACCGGGATAAAGAGAATAGTTAAAGTGCTTGGTATGGTTAACAGCACTCAGGACTTTGATCAGCATCCGGCCGTTATTAACGGCTTCAGCGAGCTTATGGCAGAAGTGTTCGGGGAAGAAAACGGAATAGGGGTCAGAAGTGCTGTCGGGATGATACTCCCAATGAACATTGCTGTGGAAATTGAGGCTGTTTTCGAAATAAACCGATGAAATGCAAATCTCCGGATCAGAATCTGTAAGATGGTTTGATGTTGAAAATGCGGGTGAAACAGAATCGCCTGCATTGATAGTATACCCTGACAGGATAGAATCCAATATCAGGGAAATGATTGCCATTGCGGGCGATGCAGACAGGCTGCGGCCTCATGTCAAAACGCACAAGATCCCGGAAATAATCCGCCTTCAGATCAAATACGGGATAAAAAAAGTAAAGTGTGCTACCATTGCCGAAGCTGAAATGGCAGCAGAAGCCGGGGCTGATGATATATTGCTTGCTTACCAGCCTGTCGGCCCCAACGTTCAAAGATTCTTTTCGTTGCAGAAAAAATTTCCCGCGATAAAATTCTCATGTATTGCCGATTGTGAAGCCACTTTAAGGGAGTTGTCGGTTTATGCAGGAGTTGCAGGAAGCAGTGTCCCTGTCTGGCTGGATATCAATGCAGGCATGAACCGTACCGGTACAGATCCCGGAAAAGGTGCACGGGAGCTCTTCAGGATGATCACAATTTTGCCCGGTCTGGTACCTGCAGGCCTCCATGTATATGACGGACATATTCATGAGAAAAACCTGGAAAGCAGGGTGAAAATATGCGATGATGCTTATGCACCTGTTCAGACGCTTATTGAGGAACTGCAAAATATGACCGGAGCCCCGGTAAAGGTTGTAGCCGGAGGTACCCCTACATTCCCGGTTCATGCGAAAAGGGATAACGTTGAATTAAGTCCCGGCACCACTCTCTTATGGGATTACGGGTACGGCACATCATTCAGTGATATGAACTTTCTTCATGCTGCAGTGCTGTTTACAAGAATTGTAAGCAAACCATCACAAAATGCACTATGCCTCGACCTCGGCCATAAAGCGGTCGGATCTGAAATGCCTCAGCCCCGAATTAAAATTATCGGAATGGAAGATTTCAGGATAACAGGTCATAATGAGGAGCACATGGTTATAGAGACAGACAATGCAGGCAAAATCAGCGTCGGGGATCATCTGTATGCCATCCCATACCATATTTGTCCGACTGTTGACAGGTACGACACTGTTTATGTAGCAGAAGACAACAGAGTGACATGTCAGTGGAGTGTCAGGGCCAGGAATAGAAAGATAACGGTCTGAAAACTTTTTATTGACATATATCAATAATAAGGATGATATATATCCATAATAAATATAACATATATCAATAATACGGTTGATATATGTCAATAGTCCAGGGATACATATCATAAACAGGATTGATCACAGGGGCCTGGCATTGATTTATCTGTAAAGGTAAACGAATCCCCGGTACTCCTTGCTGTCATACTTTATATCATCCCAACCCATAGCCTTTATTATATAGAAATAGACTCCGGGGCTGGCTTTTCGCGAGCTGGCGTTTATATTCCCATCCCATCCTTCCCAGTCTTTTAAAATCTCACCCTCACCATCGAATTCATATACTTTTATCCCGCTTTTTGAATAGATATCCACGCTGATATACCTCAGCGAGGTCTTCTCGACCCTGAACAGGTCATTCATCCCGTCCCCGTTGGGCGTGAACACATTCGGGATCTGGAGATCAGATTTATCGACAACTATCTTGTCAAACGTCATCGAATCAATACAATGCAATGAGCTTTCGATGATCAGCTTAACCTGATAGTCACCGGGTATATAGTATGTATGGGGCATGGGATTGGGGTCGTATGAAATGGAATCATCTCCGAACAGCCATTTGTATTTCAGGGCTCTTACCGACTTGTCAGTAAATGTTACTTCTAGGGGGGCTCCACCCTTTGAAGGATCGACCGTAAAATCAGCTTTTACATGAATTGATTCATAATAAAAGGAGGACACGCTTGTACAGGAAAAGCTGTCGGTAACATGCAGGTTGTATGTAACGTTTTCAAGAGGGGGAATAAACGTCTGGGGATTCAATTCAATATCAGGATACGGGATTGAAGAGGCTGGCTCGGACGACCAGAGGAATCTGACCTTGTTGGGCAATCTGATCTGTGCGCCGGTGTTAACATCGCGGTAGTAGAATGTATCAATAGCTGCGACTCCCCCGAGGGCAACATAGTCACATGTATAGTTCCTAAGCCGGGCTTGTGACAGTGGTGAATCGAGGAATATCCATCCGGTGAGGCTGGCAGTATAACCAGATGCTCCTGTAATGTTAACCCGGTATCCCCCTTCATCGAGGTTTGTAACTGAGGAACTTGGGACACCTGATTCATTTTTAACCGGGATTGTAAAATTCCTGGTTACGTCGTTCCATCTGAACCATGAAAAAGTAAAGGGACCGGTTCCACCGGGACTTACAGCAGTGAGTGCACCTTTCTGCGTGCCCGAGGCATTGCAGAAAATAAAAACCGGATGCCTCAATGCAGGAGCCGAAGGGTATGATGAATACCTCATTGCATTGCTTCCGGGAGCTGTAAGCTGCGCCTTCAAAGCACTGGTCAGTAATATCGCAACGATCAATAAATAATAGCGCACGGATACTCAGATCTTCGTATCAAAAACGAAATATTGTTCTATTTGGTATTTATTATCCTGCAAGTATAATAAAACCTGTATATTTCAAATAATTAAGTTATGAAGATCTATTAACAACATGCTGTCAGTCGAGGTGGAACACCTCCTCCATATTGGCCCACCACTCCCCTTCAGCCCTTGTTTCAACCGGATCCTGCATCGGATTCATTACCGACCACCATTTCTGAGTAACAGGATCAGCAGCCATTCTGGCCATGTCGGCAGCAAAATCGGTTCCGTTATATTCAAAATAGGCAAACAGCCTTCCGTCTTTATGAAAGATAGAGTAGTTGCTTATGTTGCACTTCTTTATCATATCAAGAACCTCCGGCCATACATTTGCATGATACTCCCTGTATTGCTGAAGAAATTCAGGCTTCACTCCTATTATCTGACCATACCTTTTCATATTAATTTTTTTTGTTATCAATGTTTTCAGCACTGCTCGGATTTCTTATCCCATGGATAAAAAACCTATTCAGATAAGCCGGTGGAAATACTTATTTACATCTGCATTATTCGAGATCACCTTTAAAATTATAAATTTTCCCTGGTTCTGTGTCAATCACATTCGACATGCCATTATAACAGATCTGCAGCGGGGATCCGGACAATGACCTGATTGCACATGACTCCAGCTTTCCGTTCTTCCATTCAATGTCTGTTTCAAACCCGCCCCTTGCCTTCAGGCCCTTTACTTCTCCGTCCTTCCATGCATCAGGAAGTGCCGGCAGGATCTGAATTACATAATGATCCCCTTCCCTTGTGTGACTTTGAAGCAGCATCTCGGCAATTCCTGAAGCAGCGCCAAAATTACCATCAATCTGGAAAGGTGGATGACCACAAAAAAGGTTCTGATATGTTCCTCCGGCATCCGACATGTTTATTGAAAAGTTTTCAATGGGCCGAAGCAGGTTTTTCAGCAGTTTGTAAGCTCTGTTGCCGTCATGCAGCCTTGCCCAGAAATTTATTTTCCATGCCAGCGACCATCCTGTCCCAATATCGGTTCTGGCCTCCAGGCTTTTTCGTGCGGCATCAGCAAGGTCAGGAGTCTTCAGCGGGTCGATCATATTGCCGGGATGAAGCATATATAGATGCGATACGTGCCGGTGTGTCGGTTCTGTCTCCCTGAATTCCTCCCTCCACTCCATCAGGCGGCCGTCTGATCCGATCTGCGGCATCGCAAGCTTATCGCGTGCGGTTTTTATTTCTTCGAGCAAAGGTTCTGAATCTTTCAATATCTCTGATGCACTCAGAACGTTGGAAAACAATTCATAAATAACTACCTGGTCGTGCGAGGGACCCATGCTTATCTGTGCCGTGGAACCGTCGGGAGCAATGAATGAATTCTCGGGCGAAGCTGCCGGACCTGAAACAAGTTTTCCTGAGACAGGGTCCTCAACCAGCCAGTCGAGATAAAAGCGTGCTGACTCCAGCATCACCGGATACACTTTTCTGAGATAACCTGAATCCAGGGTAAACAAAAAATGGTCCCACAGATGCTGGCACAGCCATCCTCCCGCACCTACATGAAGGCCCCACCCGGGATGCTCCCCAGGTGCGGTGAATCCCCATACATTTGTTATCGGATGTACGCACCATCCGCCTGCCCGGTATTGTACTTCCGCCGTTTTTTCACCCGGGCTCACAAGCGACATTATAAGATTAATAAGTGGTGAATAGCATTCTGAAAGGTTGGTTACGTCTGCCGGCCAGTAATTCATTTGTACATTGATATCGGTATGGTAATCGCAGTTCCATGGAGTCTGTATCTTATTGGCCCAGATTCCCTGGAGGTTTGCAGGTAGCGATCCTTCGCGGGAAGAAGAAATAAGCAAATACCGCCCGAACTGAAAATAAGTTTCCTGGAGTATAAAATCATCCGGATTATTCACCTGGTTCATCAAACGCCTGTCGGTTGGAATGGTGTCCTTCTCATTGCCTGAGAGTTTCAGGCTCACCTTACCGAACAGGGCCCTGTAGTCGGCAGTATGCCGTTTCAATAATTCGCCGAACGGCCTTGAAGAAGCGTCATTAAGCTGTAGCAGTGAAGTCTCGGCCGGATCTGCGCCCAGATAACCTGGATACTCCTGCTTATAATTCGTCGAAGATGCTATTATCAGAAGTGCTTCATCTGCATTGCTTACTTTTATTTTCCCGCCGGTACATGTAACGGTCCCTCCGTTGGCAATTGCCTTTGCCCTGACGGCATAGCGCATGCCTTCACCACCTTTTCCGTCAGAGAGAGTGCCTGTCATCAGAATATGGCCATCAGTTGAGACGGTCTGATGTCTTTCCGGCCGTGTAAGCCACGATTCAAAAGAGATAGCAGCCCCTGAATCAGATGAAAGATGGACCACGATTACCCTGTCGGGGTAGCTTGCAAAAACTTCACGCCTGAATTTTACTCCATCCTGGCTGTAGCTTACTGAAACCACTCCATGATCGAGGTTCAGTTCGCGATGATAATCCTCATATGGTGAATTCTTTTCAAATCCGAGCCACAGGTCGCCCAGTGTCTGATAACAGCCAAAGGGCACCTCAGCACCATTCCCATTGCCCGAACCGGCACCCCTGCAGACCTGTGTTCTGAGAGTAAGTTCAGTAGCCTCACGGTACCGGCCTTCGAAAAGCAGCTGCCTTATCGTTTGCTGATTACCTGCTGCATCGGGATTATCATTGTAATCCGGGCTTCCTGACCACAGACTTTTTTCGTTCAACTGTATCCTCTCCATGCCCACATCCCCAAATACCATGGCTCCCAGGAAACCGTTTCCCACAGGAAGAGCCCTGAGCCATTCAGCATCATTCTTCCAGCCGTCAGCTTCGTCAGGGACTGAAGCATCAGCAGGATGATCATACCATATTCTCAGATCACGATCCTGAAATTTTTTATCAGAACAACCGCAGGATACCGCTAAAATCAGAAGAAGGAACAGAAGTCTTTTCATTGTGCCCTGGTTATTTTAAATGCAAACTGTTCATATTTAAAAAACATAAAGCCTGACCCGCAATACACTATATGCCAACAGGTTAATATTTACTGGATTTAAAGGATGTCATTTTATATCAAGCGGTTTTCGTAATGTGAATATACATTTTTGAATTAACAGAGGGCCATTGTTGATAAATTATGTTGTTTTAATAACGGCTTTGCTTCACCGGTGAGACCGTTATTGCTAAATTTGCCGCACCTGTTAAGCTGTAATACCTGTTCAACCGATGACCCAGAATTATATTAATGAACTGAACGAAGCTCAGAGGCAGGCAGTAATTAATACTGACGGCCCTGCCCTTATAATTGCAGGAGCCGGAGCCGGGAAGACAAGGGTCCTTACTTACAGGATAGTACATCTTTTGCAGAAAGGAGTTCCGGCTTACAGAATACTTGCACTGACCTTTACCAACAAGGCAGCCAGGGAGATGAAAGAGAGGATCTCCAGGATCGTTGATCCGGAAATCACCCGTCAGCTATGGATGGGTACCTTTCATTCCATCTTCGCCAGGATACTTCGTACTGAGGGCTCGCGGCTCGGGTACAAGTCTAATTTCACAATTTACGACTCCACCGACTCAAAAAGTCTGGTCAGGACCATCATCAGGGAGATGAACCTCGATGACAATATATATAAGCCAGGGGTGATCTCATCAAGGATATCATCAGCCAAGAACAATCTCATTACTGCCAATATGTATTCATCCGACAGCTCAATGCATGAATATGACAAGGCGAGCAGAATGCCCCTTATGTCGGAGATATACCGGAACTATACCGCCAGATGTTTCAAGGCCAATGCGATGGATTTTGATGATCTGCTGCTTAACACGAATATACTTCTGAGGGATTTTCCGGAGGTTCTGGCTTCATATCAATCCCGGTTCCGGTATATTCTGGTCGATGAATACCAGGATACCAATTATTCCCAGTATCTCATAGTAAAGAAGCTGTCTGCAAGCCACAGGAACATTTGTGTGGTGGGGGATGATGCCCAGAGCATTTATTCATTCAGGGGAGCCAGGATCGAGAACATTCTGGAATTCAAAAATGATTATTCCGATTACAAGCTATATAAGCTTGAACAAAATTACAGATCGACACAAACAATTGTAAATGCGGCCAATGCAATAATTGCAAATAATGAGGGCCAGATCACGAAAAAAGTGTTTTCTGAAAATGAATCCGGTGAGAAGCTGCAGGTTTTTCAGGCTATTACCGATACTGAAGAAGGATTCAATATTGCATCTGATATTTTTGACAAAAGATTCTCCCAGAGGCTTCTCTGGTCCGATTTTGCCATTCTTTACAGGACGAATGCACAATCGAGAATATTCGAGGAGACACTGAGAAAGAAGAACATACCGTATAAGATATACGGAGGGCTCTCCTTCTATGAGCGAAAGGAGATCAAGGATATTCTGGCTTATTTCAGGATGGTTATCAATCCGGAGGATGAGGAAGCGCTGAAAAGGACGATAAACTATCCCAGAAGGGGCATCGGAGATACAACCGTTAACAGGATTTTCGAGCTTTCAGATCATTTTAACATCACTCCATGGCAAATAATCAACGGAGCCTCCGGATATATCCAATACTTTAATTCAGGCACTGTTAATAAATTAACAGCATTTGCCGGGTTGATAAACAATTTCAGGAACAGCAACGGGGAAAAGGATGCCTACACCCAGGCACGCGAGATAGCGATGTCTTCCGGCATAATAAAAGAATTAAGGGAAGGCCGGTCGCCTGAGGAAATAAGCCGTTATGAAAATCTGGAGGAATTGCTGAACGGGATAAAGGTGTTTACAGAATCGGCGGAAACCAACGGTGAACCGGCTAACCTTGAGGCTTATATTTCAAACGTTTCACTACTTACCGACCAGGACAGTGAAAAGGAAGAGGACCGTGAAAAGGTGACCCTGATGACTATGCATTCTGCAAAGGGACTTGAATTCAAGAATGTCTATATTGCCGGCATGGAGGATACCCTGTTCCCTTCACCCATGTCGGCTGGAAATCCGAGGGAGCTGGAAGAAGAGCGCCGGTTGTTCTATGTAGCCGTTACAAGGGCAAAAAAACTTGCCACATTAAGCTATGCCCTCAACAGGTACAAGTGGGGGAATCTTGAAAGAAGCAATCCCAGCAGGTTTCTTCGCGAAATAGATCAGAAATACCTTGAATACCCGCAGTCAGGAGGAAAAACGGGAAGAGACAGAAGCCATGGAGTCACGAAAGCTCCCGATGTCGTCGAGGGTCCGCCACGCTATTCGCCTCCTCCCAGGCTGAAGAAAATCCCCGGGCATGAGGCAGGAAGGGACTTTACACAGAAATCCGTGTCAGTCGCGGAATTTGCAGAAGGGGATTTCGTTCAGCACGAAAGGTTCGGACAGGGTGAAATAATAAGTATAGAAGGAGAACCTCCGAATACAACTGCCACGGTTGAATTTGAAAACAACGGAAGGAAAAAGCTTCTTCTGCGCTTTGCCAGGCTGACTAAAATATAAAAAATCCCGCACCAACCCCTGCAAGGGTGATGCGGGAAAAATCCGGATCATTTTTGCCTTTCAGCTTATCTATGCTGCAACAGCTTCAGCAGGTTTTTCCTTTTCGAGCAGAACCGACTGATATAGTGATGCAAATGATGATGAGATCCACATCATTGCCGGGAAGATCCCGATAAGGAACAGTATCAGCCCGAAAATCAATATGAAGAATGATGTTAATCCCATGGCGAAGATCCTCCATCCATGTCCCCTCGTCAGTTTCCAGCTCAGCTCTACAGCTTCGATGGGATCAAGCTTTTTGTCCATGACTATGTATGATACGAACACCAGCCGGCACGCAATGATTATGCCCGGAACAAGAAGAGCAAAGCAACCCAGAACAATGAGTGCAACTACAAGAAGATTGGCAAGAATAATGTAGAGGTAGTTTTCCCAGAATCCTCTTATGAGAAGTTCAAAATCGGGCTTAATTTTCCGTACGGCCTGCACGAAGATCATGTCACCACCGTATGATACCACGGGAGCAGCAAGAAATGTGTATGCAAGAGCCAGAAGTCCGAAAAAGGCAGCAAACATGCCGAGTGTACCCAGTGTAAATAATTTACCCATATCATTTTCGAACATATCTGCCAGGTCTCCAAAGTTGCCGTGGAAATCAGAGGGATCCAGTTTCCATTCAAACATGTTATAGGGAGCCGTGAGCAGCGCCAGTACAAATACTACAAGGAGCAGCCTGAGAAAATTATCAGTCATGACCCGCCACCCTGTGCTGAAGCTGTTCCCGAAAGTCGGGACCAGTGTGTAATTTTTTTCCGTTTCCATCTTTTGTTTATTTTAAATTCAAAATCATATTCCTGTCAATTTCAATATCCTGAACCAGAATACTGATCAAAATTACAGCCTCATTTTATTATGGTATCAATACCTAAGTAGTGAATGCAGAAGGTTTTTCATTTTTCCTACTTTGGTATTGCCGGCAATACTTAAGTAGGGTGACATGATCAAAGTACGAATAATTAAGGATCTTAAAAAAATCTGATACCGGTTCTGAAAAAAATATCCGAAATACCGGGGCATTACCAATTTCTTTCCATTTCCGCGAGATATTTATTTATCCTATTTTTTTACCTTTATCTTATGATAAAATTTCTGGGATATCTTATTTTCATCATCTCCGTTGCCCTAGCAGCAGGTGGGATTATCCTGTCGTCGAGGCTCAGGACCAGGTACAAGGCAGAGATTTTTTCAACCCTGCTTTACTTTCAGGTATTCATTTTTACCTTTGGATTCTATGGAATATGGGGCCAGGTGGTAATAAAGATGTTTCTTTCCTCAATTATTACCCCCGATATTCTTACAAGGATCAATAATATTGCCATCCTGCTCGGATTACCTTTCCTGGTATTCGCATGGCTCATGCTTATAAGGTTTGCAGGCAACCTTTCCGGAAGAAGAAGCAATAACTGGTTTGTGGCCGGCTTCCTCTTTTTCAACTTCGCCATTCTGATAGCCCTGGGATATTTCTTTATAGCTAAATCAAATACCAGGGATACTGCGCTTATCATAAGGGATTATTTTATTCTGATGAACCTCGTGCACTCATTCATTGCGGCTTACCTGATCCATTTTCCGGTAAAGGGAAGATCGGTAATAAGCGAGTATGACAGAAAAATAATAGCTCCTTCCATTTTTCTGATCATGATCACCCAGTGCATTCCGCTTGTATTGATAGATTACAAGCCATGGGTAGCCGTAATTTTTATTTTTACGTTTTTCCTGGGCAATGTATTCCTTCCTGTTTATTTCAGTTACGGGACCAGCCTGGCATCGTTGCCTGCCGAAAAGGACGAGAGCATCTCATTTGATCAGTTTTGCAGCCGTTTTGACATTTCCCCCCGTGAGTCGCAGGTTGTAAGGGAAATATGCAACGGGTTAAGCAACAAGGAAATTTCGGATAAGCTTTTTATAAGCCTTCAGACTGTAAAAGACCACACACACAGGATCTATATAAAGACAAATGTTAAAAGCAGGGTTCAGCTGATGAATCTGGCAAAGGAGATAGTTAAAGAAAAGGCCTGATCTGATTTTCAGTGAATTTACAGGCTCATTCCCTGAACTTCCTGTATACAAGCAACGGACCGCCTTCAAAGGCAAGTTCAAAAGAATGGTCTGTTGCCTCATTTAATGTCGCCTGCCACCAGTTGCCCAACTTCATTTTTTCAAGCCTGTATTTCAGACCAGTGGAGGTAATTTCAGTCTCCGGGTCAATGGAAAATACTGAAACCTGCTGGCCGGGGAATGATGAAAAAATGCTGCTTTTAAGATGAGGTGTTATAATCCCGGTATCTGTCACCATCATAACATCAGCCAGTTTTACATAATCAGCCAGAAGTGAAATATTTCCAATAGTATGGTCTTCGCGTTTTCCGGTAGCTCCCAGGATTACAATATCGGCATAATTCCTGGAAACACACCATTTTACACTCTTGGTAAGATCGTTGGTCTTCTGCTCATCGTCCCTGTATAGTCTGTCGGAGAAGCGTGAAGCCATCTCCATTGTTAATGAATCAAGATCTCCCACTATGGCCTCGGGAATATATCCGCCGGCAATAAGTGTTCCTGCACTTCCGTCGCAGCAGATTATCCTGGCAGCATTCCTTAGATAATTAAGAGGTATCTCATGCACGGGATAACTTCCGTCGGCAAGTATCACGGTTTTATTTATTTCAGCACTTCTGCCATTGTCAGGGATGTTCTTTTCAGTCGGCATTTCGGAATAAAGTTCAGTTATTATCTATTATCGTTTTTCTCCATAATCTGAGTCCGGAAAAAGACATTATCAAATATACCGTATAAAGGATAACGGTGGGATAAAGGCCCCGGGTAATAAACAGGATCACGGCTGCCAGATTGACTGCGATCCACAGGTACCAGTGCTCAAAGATCTTGCGTGCAAGCATCCAGGTTGCAATGACTGACAGGGAGGTTATGAATGAATCTGCTTCAGGGACAGGCGAATCAGTATAACGCGACAGAATGAACCACAACAATGCATACAGGCACACTAACAGGACTGACAGAACTACTCCTGTCCTGAACTTAAGCCTGGTAACAGGAAGCACATCTTTCACCGGAGTCCCGTTGGCTTCAGATTTATCAATACCATGAGTTCTTTGTCCTGTGCCCCTCACCCACCAGTACAGGCCAGTGAAGCTTATAACCAGGTAATAGACCTGCAGGCTCATGTCGGCATAAAGCTTGCCAGTGAGAAAAACCCATACATAGACCGAGGAAGTTATTATGCCCACCGGCCACAGCCAGAGATTCTGCCTTACTTCAAGAAATACATAAATGATACCCGTTACCGCACCAAAGATCTCTATCCAGTTATCTGACAACCAGTCTGATACCATGCCAAGTCGTATTAAAATCTCAGGCCAAGCCTTACCATGAAATTGATCCCCGCCTGAGGGAAATAGTATGACCAGCTGTTCTCCCTGCCATCCTCATACCAGTTGCCGCCATATGCATTACTTTCATACAGGCTGTTAAATATATTGTTCACAAGTATCTGAATCTCTGTTTTTCTGATCATTTTAATCTCAGGTTCAAGGTCAATCCGCAGATTGTTTACAAAATACGGATCAAGCATCCTGGCCCCGCTCATGGTATTGTCAAAGTACTGCTTTCCCACGTACTTGCTGATAAAATGAAAGCTCATCTTTTCTGAAAGGGCATATGTAAGATCACTGATGCCGGTCAGACCCGGAGAATATGCAATATCGACCCTGCCATGGTATTTACTCATGTATTGGGAGCTCCAGTCGGAAGTATTGTAATCCGTGTAGTATTCAATATAATCATGAATCTTGTTGCTGCTCATTGTAGCACTGACATTCCAGCTAACAGCCGCCAATGGTTTAAGGTCCATCGTAATTTCAATGCCTCTCCTGTAGCTTTTACCAACATTTGTCATGATGGGATAGCCCACATCGCTTAATTCACCTGTAGGCACAAGCTGATCCCTGTAAAACATGTAAAATGCATTAAGACCCAGCTTGAGGCGATTTGCTTTAAGAAGGTAACCGGCTTCCATATCGTAAAGGGTTTCATGACGGGGTGTAGCCGAAGGATCTCCTGCAGCATCCTTGAAATTTGCCCTGGTCGGCTCCCTGTGAGCAACTGAAAAAGACAGGTATGCATCCTGCGAAGGAGTTACCGACATAAAAATACCAGCTTTCGGATTAAGGAAATCAAAACTGTGTGACTGTGTAATATCCTTAAAATCATCATCGTATCCATTCATTTTGTATGTGATATGCCTGTACTGGAGATCACCGAATCCTGTCAGTTTTTCGTTGAGTTTATAGCTCACTTTCCCGTAAATGCTGTATTCCCCCTTTACGGCATCGTTAAAATACCATTGATGATCTTTTTCTGTGCCTGCATTGTACTGCATCCATTGCAGCCTGCCAAAATGATCACCCAGGTAATTATTCATTCCGCCTCCCACTACTGCTTCAATCCGTTTCTTTTTATAATTAACGGAATATACCACTCCGTAAAAATCGTTTTTCATCCACTTCCTCCTTATCAGATCGGTTGTAGTCTGCTCTGCCTGTGAAATCAGGACTGGTTGCAGCCCGTATTTTGAAAAAGCCTGATCTTCTCTGTACTCTTCATAAAAACCTTCTCCCCTTGTGTAGTGAAGGGCAGAATGGAAACTCAGTGAGTTGCTTATACTCCTGCTCCATATCAGCTGGATGAGGTTCTGCCTGTAATTATCTGTCTCATTGTCATAGAATCTGGTGGTCCCGTTTTCATCGGTAAATTCGCCGGCAGGATTATATCTGCGATCTTTCTCAAGCATTTCCTGAGGCACGCCCCACCAGCTAATGCCGGTCCTTTCCGAACCCGACATGAAATTGATCTTGACGAGTGATCTGTCTGTCTTGTATATTCCTGATAATGAAATGGCATTGTTATCCGATCCGGTTCTTCTGATATATCCATCACTCTTCAGCACCGAGTGTCTTAGCTGGAAAGAAAATTTATCGGATATTAATCCCGTTCCTGCTGTTATTGTATTTTTAAATGTATTGAAGGAACCTGCTGCCGTACTGATCTCAGCAAAAGGTTCTCTTTCAGGATTTTTGGTTTGCATATTGACTGATGCCCCAAAAGCCCCTGCCCCGTTTGATGAAGTGCCGACTCCTCTCTGGACCTGAATGTTGTCGACTGATGAAGCCAGGTCGGGAAGATCTACCCAGAACACCTGCTGCGACTCGGCATCGTTCATAGGGATTCCATCCATGGTGATGTTGATCCGGCTCCCATCGGTCCCACGTATCCTGAAACTGGTATAACCGATACCTGTCCCCGCCTCCGAGGTCTCAATCAGCGACGGCGTCAGACCGATCAGAAATGGAAGATCCTGCCCCAGATTACTCCTCCTTAACTCATCGCCTGAAATTCCCGACCACGTGAAAGGAGCTTTCTCCCCGGCCCGTGTGGCACTGACAATTACCTCCTCCGTCCGGGTAAACCTGGGTAAAAGTACCTCATCAAGGACAAGGGTATTATGTACACTTATTTCCCTGAGCAGTGTTTCGTATCCGAGATGTGAAATTTTCAGCTTGTAATCTCCCGGAGTGAGTATTTTCAGTTTGTAGTATCCATCGTAATCGGAATAAGCTCCGATTACAGTGTTAACCAGCGATACGGCTGCTCCCGTTACAGGTTCGCCATTTTCATCGGTTATCCTTCCCCTGATCAAAATCTCTTCCTCCTGGGCCATAAGGCCGTTTATCAGCATCAGGGGCAGTAACAAAATCAGTAATGTCTTTTTAGTCCTCATTCCGTTCAGTAACAAATAACATCGTTTCAGACAAACTTAATTTCTGATCGCCATGAGGTGTAGTATGTGCTGAATTGGTTTTATACTCTTTTTCCTACGCCGGCATTATCCGGATCAGTTTTAAGGGTATGATCTCAGCCCGTAATATTAAGGCACCCCATTTTTGACAATGCAAATTTACAATGTTTTTCCGATTATCATTTGCACAAAGCGAATTTTAACACGTTACCATTTTTTTTGTAAATTAGCCATCAAATCGCCTGAGTCGTATGAAAACCCTTCTTGAAAAATTAAATTATAAAGGACAATCACGTATTGCTGTTATCAATTCCGAAAAAAACTTCAGCCTGTCCTCCTCAGGGAAAGTCAAAGATATACAGATAGATAATGAAATAGACCAGAGGTTTCCCTACGGATTTATGATGATTTTCGTGAAAGGATTGAAAGACGTTGATAAATATGCTCCCCTTGCTCTTCATAATCTCACAACAGACGGAGTATTATGGTTTTGCTATCCCAAAAAAACATCAAGGAAATTTTCTGCTGATATTGACAGGGATCATGGATGGAAAACCCTGAACGAAATGGATTTTTATGGAATCAGGATGGTATCTATTGATGACGACTGGTCTGCCCTGAGATTCAGGAACAAGAAGTTCATTAAATCGACTTCAGGCAGATTTCCCAAATAGGAAAAAGGCGTTCAATCCATCCGGATGCCGGAAGAGTGTGCTGATACGAAATTTGAATCTTGCCGTTTTGGTTTATCTGCAAGATCAGGAATCTGGTACGGAAAATGATCAGGTTTACTACCATAGAGACACCGATTGGTGATATGACAGCAGCTGCCACAAATGAAGGCATCTGCATGCTTGAATTCGCTGAGCCTTCCGGAAAAGGTGCGGATATTGACAGGCTGGCTCTTATCTATAACATGGAAACAACCCATGGAAAGAACAGGCATATCAGGGCTTTGAGAAAGCAACTGAAAGAATACTTTAAAGGAAAAAGAAAAGAGTTCACCGTGCCGCTTTTTTATCACGGATCAGAATTTCAAAAATCAGTTTGGCAATTCCTGCTTAAGATCCCGTTCGGGAAAACAGTAACTTATATGAATCTGGCTGAGTCCCTCGGCAACCCAAAGGCAATAAGGGCAGCAGCCAATGCGACCGGATCCAATCCTCTCGCAATAATTATCCCCTGCCACAGGGTGATAGGCTCTGACGGTGATCTGACCGGCTACGGAGGAGGACTCGAGAGGAAAAGATGGCTGATTGACCACGAAAGAAAATACTCAGGCCAGCCTGTCGATGGTATCCTTTTTTAATAAACAAAATTAATTATCCGATAATGAAACAACTCGTAAGCTACCGTTACCTTCTTATTCTTTCTGCACTGTTTTTTCTGGCTTTATTTACCGGCTGTGCCCGCAGCGAAAACATCGATCAATGCCTTACAGGTCATACATATGGATTCTTCGGAGGACTATGGCATGGTTTTATTGCCCCATTTGACTTTGTGGGTATGCTCTTTGACAAGGATATCACAATGTATGCTCAAAACAATAATGGAGGATTTTATGCGCTGGGGTTCCTGCTTGGAAGCGGTGGCTGGGGATTTTTCGGAAGCAGGGGGGTGAACAGGGTACAGCACAGAAAAGTCAATATCAGGACCGAGAAATTTGATGATGCTGAAATTATTGACTGAAAAGAAGATTTGTGCTGTCCAACTGGCTCCAAAAAATATTTTCATAAATATATCGTTGCTTTCGCTGAGGTTTAAGGATGGAAGAGATAGAAAAAGTCATTGATATAA
>CAZTDW010000047.1:0-21648 GCA_964611835.1 uncultured Rikenellaceae bacterium
AACACCGGTGGCGTTTATTACAAGGCTGCCCCTGATAATATGCTCTTCCCCTGTACCTGAGTCGTAAGCCTTTACTCCGGCAATCCTTTTCTTCTCATCCTTCAGCAAGCCGGTCACCCTGAAATAGTTCAGCGCAACACCACCGCGGCTTACAAAAGCATCGGCAAGAGCTATTGCCATCCTTGAGTCATCAAACTGCCCGTCATGATATACTATTCCCCCTTTCAGCCCATCCGGATTGATCAGCGGCAACCTGGTTCTGACCCTGGAGGCCGGAATGAAGTATGATTTGCCCATACTTAACCTTCCTGCCAGAAGATCGTAGAATTTCAGGCCCACAGTATAGAGGAAACAATCCCACCAGGTATAAGCAGGGATTATAAACTCCTGGTTTGCCGTAAGATGAGGTGCATTAACAAGCATCAATCCCCTTTCATGCAATGCCTCCCTCACAAGCAGTATGTCACCCTGGGCCAGATAGCGGACACCCCCATGCACAAGCTTTGTACTCCTGGATGAGGTCCCCTTTGAAAAATCTGACTGCTCAAGCAGAATTGTCCTGAAACCCCTTGTCACTGCATCCAGTGCAATGCCAAGTCCGGTAGCTCCTCCTCCTATAACAATAACATCCCACTGCTGGCCATCATTATCCAACAGGTTATTTATTAGCATATTACGATTCAGCATCATTTACTCATATTCGGATACTAATTTTACAAAGAAATATTAAGAGTACATCCTTAAAGCAGATTCAAATTATCAAAGATTATTTCTTATTATAAATTACAACCAGGTATCGCCCTTTCAGGGCTTAAAATCATTGGTGTGCTTCGACCCCCGGAGATACTGCTCTCCCCCAAGGCTATTCAGCTCCGAAGAGCCTGCCCCGCTCTGCGGGGAGCGACATGCAGGTAACCGGACGATATTGATATTTTATCATTCAGGGTCCGACTTAAGGAATCTCATACTTTTAATCGGATGACATTGATAATAAATAAAAAACGTAGTTCTACAAAAAGTTGCTATATATCAATTCATTAGTTGCTTTTTATCAATTCGTTCAATGCTGCATATCATATTATTAATTGCTATTTATCACTTATAAATGACATGCGTGATTTGAGAGATCCCCAACTGCTAATAACACCTTATTTTTTAACTTTAAGTACTCCAAACTTTAGCTCACTTTAAGTACTGATTTCTTACAAATATTATACTTCTATCTTTACCTGATCTATCTTCTAAAATGAAAAGAACCATTTTAATTATTTGCACCCTTATTATTGCATCTGCGACTACCTATGGACAAAAGAATAATACAGCATTGCTGCTTATCGATATTCAGGATTTTTATTTCTCCGGCGGCAAGTCAGAGCTGGTGGAGCCGGACAAAGCTGCATTAAATGCTGCTAAGATCCTGGCCGAATTCAGGAGAACCGGGCAAACGGTTATTTTTGTTTGCCACAGGTCAGGCTCTCAGTCTGAGATAAATAAATCTGTCGAACCCTTACCGGGTGAAAATATAATTTACAAAGATGCCGTAAACAGTTTTGTGGGAACCGGCTTGCTTGAATTTCTTACATCGAAGAATATTAAATCACTGGTTATCTGCGGCATGCAGACACATATGTGCGTGGAGGCAGCTGTAAGGGCTGCGAGCGACCTGGGTTTCGGCTGCACTCTTATTCATGACGCCTGTGCTACAAAAGATCTTGATTTTCACGGCATTAAAATCAAAGCATCTGATGTGCATTTTTCGACTCTTGCCACATTAAAGAATTACTCGCTGGTAATCAGTTCCGCCGAATACCTTGATTCAAAAAAGGAATGATTCTCTATTCAATAAACTTCAGGCATGACGGCCCTTTAACGGAAAGCCTGAACAGCGGCTCTCCGGGCATACCTGTTTTGGGGTCCAGTTCAAAAACAGAAATATCGTTGGAATTCTGGTTTCCTGAGAGCAGGTATTTTCCTGACGGATCAATAACGAAGTTCCTTGGCCATTCACCGCCACATGAACTATGACCTGCCAGCTCCGCTCTTCCGTCACGGCCTATTTTATAAACAACTATCGAATTATGCCCTCTGTTTGACCCATAAACATATTTCCCGTCTTTTGACAAATGAATATCAGCGCAGTAATTCTTGCCTGTGAAACCTTCGGGCAGGGTGGAAACTGTCTGGAGCTCCTTCAGGTCACCTGATTTTGCAACATCAAAGATTGTCAAAGTTGAACCGAGCTCATTGATGACATACATTTTCGAACCGTCTTTGCCGAAAGCAAAATGGCGCGGACCTGAGCCTTTTGCCAGACTTGCATATCCGGTATTTTTCAATTTGCCTGTATTACTGTCGAGATCATAAATTGCTACCCTGTCGAGTCCCAGGTCGGTAAGATAGATTTTCTTCCCATCAGGTCCGGGAGCAGTCATGTGGGCACGAGAACGCGTGCCTTCCGGTCCCCTGAAAATAATAGTATCGCTTACTACCGAGGGCAAACCTTCTGAATCAAGTTTAACAACGGCAATTGAGCCGCCCCCATAATTTGCGACAAGGAGAAATTTCTCATCGGGTGACAGGGATATATAGCATGGCCCGCCGTTTGGAACAGCCAGATCCTTAAGTTTATTTGCAGTTCCCGTATTTTTGTCCAGCTTAAGCGCAGTAACACCCCCTGCTCTTTCTCCATTCATCTTGCCAACCTCATTTATGGCATAAATTATTCCGCGTTTTTTGGATATGCAGAAATATGAGGGATTGTTGCCGGCATCGTTCTCTGAAACAGTGGAAAAGGTCTTTTTTGGAAAGTCAACATCAACAATATGAAGTCCCTTTTCTCCCTGTCCTGTATATTTCCCGATATAGAGTCGTGAAGTCTGTGCCATGGCTCTGAATCCAATGAAAAGAGTCAGTGTAAAAAACAATACGATGTACGAAATTTTCTTCATAATCCGAGATTTTTTAGATCAATCCTAAACTTCGAAGCTGTCAGCCTCCCTGTAAGCTTCAATTACTTTAATTTCACCTTCTTTTGTCCGGTTGCTTACCCCATGTTCCATACAAATAACGCCGTTGTAATTCCTGCTGTATATGTACCTGAACACATTCCTGTAATTAATCTCTCCCGTTCCCGGTTCGTTCCTTCCCGGATTGTCTCCGCAATGGAAAGCGCCTATTTCATCCCAGGCCGATTCAATGTTGGGAATAATATTCCCTTCGGTGATCTGCTGATGGTAAATGTCATTTATGATCTTGCACGATTTCCTGTTCACTGCCCTGCAGATTGAATAAGCCTGCGGTATTCCGGTAAGGAACAATCCCGGATGGTCGTGAATTACATTGAGAGGTTCGAGGACAATGGTGAGCCCTGCCGGTTCAACGATATCGCAGCAGTAGCGGAGGTTATCAATTACATTTGCAGTCTGGAAATCACGGTGCAGTCTTTCATCATAGCGGCCGGGAACGACAAGAGCCTGTTTTGCTCCGGTCCGTTTTGCAAGTTCCACTCCTTCTTTCATTCTTTTTGTCAGCATTTCCCTTACATCAGGGCTGTTAAGTACAAAGGAGGTAACTGAAAAATCGGCATAAAGGACAAAGGGGCCAAAATCCATACCAAGCCTGTTAAGCTCCGCCATGTATTTATTCTGATCTTCAACAGGCCGTCCAATAAGTCCGTTGTCGAACATTGCCCTGAATCCCATATCATGACAGAACTTTATGTTGTCAATAATGTCAGTACCTGCATGTTCCCGGAACATGCCCACTGATGGAGCATATTTGAGTTTGAACGGGGTAACGGCCTCCGGAGCCTGCTTCTTTGCCTTGTTTTTCTGGCTTCCTGAAAGAACAGGAGCAGCCATGATGGCAGCTCCTGTTACTGTTGCTTTTTTTATGAAGTCTCTTCTCGAACTATTCATAAATGATGCATTTTAGTTTTAGTGACTGTCCTAGGTTTGCGGGACGTATGCCAGGCCTGCTACCGGCACTTCCTTGGGGATATCGACCGGGCCGAATTCAAATACTTTCGGTCCGAGCTTGAGATCTGAGTTCATCATCTCCTCGTATGTTGTCTCCTTGCCCGTGTATGCCGAAATACGACCCATTATTGCAACCATTGTGGAGATTGCAGTATTTTCGAGTTCATTGAACGGCTTGCCTGTGCGAATTGCGGTTACAAGGTCGATATGCTCCTGGACATACGGATCAACGCTGACAGTGTTTGTAGGTTTTCCGTCCTTATCGAGCGGGTATTCATATTTCCATATTTCATTGCCGGCCAGGTCGAGGATGGAATTCTGGCAGTTTGTTGAACCTTTTGATCCCTGAAGCCGCTCCGACACATTGTTTGCGCAGCCGTTTATCTGGCGGCACATGCTGTGAATATGTATTCCGTTCTCAAATGTATAGTCAATGCTGAAATTATCATACTGATCGCCTGTTACGCGTCTGAGCCTTGAGCCCATTCCCACTGCCTTTACAGGATGTTTGCCCGTAAACCAGTTTGCCACATCCAGGTTATGTACGTGCTGTTCAACAATATGGTCTCCGGAAAGCCATGTCCAGTTGACCCAGTCGCGGATCATCCACTCCATTTCAGACCAGTCGGGATTTTTATCCCTGTGCCAGAGCTTGCCTCCGTTCCACCAAACATTTCCACCAGTCAGTTCACCGACAAGTCCCTGCTGCACCTGCTGCCAGTTGGCAACGTAGTCGCGCTGATGGCGGCGCTGGGTACCGGTAACAATGCTAAGTTCCATGCCGGCAGCCTTTTTTGCCGTGGCCATAACCGACCTTGCGCCAACCGGATCCACGCATACAGGTTTCTCTGAAAAGATATGTTTCTTTGCCTGAACGGCTGCTGCAAGATGTTCAGGGCGGAAGAAAGGCGGAGTAGCCAGAATGATAATATCAACACCTGCATCAATAACCTTTTGATAAGCATCAAATCCCACGAAGCAGTTTTCAGCAGGTACTTCCTGACCTTTCTCCTTGAGAATTCTTTCCCTGCAATTGTCCACACGGTCCTTAAAGGTATCTGCAAGTGCAACGACCTGAAGATTGGGACCTGCGCTCAGAAAATTGATAGCAGCTCCGGTCCCGCGTCCGCCACAACCGATAACTCCTGCCTTAAGCACTGGCCCGTCAGGAGCCTGATCGAGAAAATTTGGTACTGCAACGACTTTTTTGGGTTCGCCGCTGCAACTGGTAATAATTGTCGGCAACACAACTCCTGCAACTCCTGCGGTCGCAGCTTTGCCAAGAAAATTACGTCTTGAGATACTGGTTTTTTTCATATCAGAAAGGATTTATGGATTTACTTAAATATACTGGTTATCAAGGCAACGGAAAGCACTCAAATGTAAATATAGTTTTTTTTTCAAACCATAGTTTCAGACTGTTTTAAGGATTTTTAACTTCATTGCCTGTCTTTTCATCAAACTCACATACAACCCTGAATCCTACGCTGAAACAATCTGAATACCACCAGATGCTTTTGGGCATCTGCGGATCTGTCTTCAACCATGCTTCCGTCCTTGTATAGTCCCGTGCCGCGCTGCGAAGAGAGCCTGCAGGGTTCATGAAAGTACCTCCCCTGATTACGCGCTCCTCACCTGTCTCAGGTCCTTTCGGATCCCTGATGATCCCTTCAGGATAGTTTGAATAAGCATCTGGCTGGTACCAGTCGGAACAGAATTCGGCAACGTTTCCAAGCATATTTCTGAGCCCGAAAGGATTTGGCTTTACAAAATCAGGTGTTTGTGTTTTGGTCGGACTGTTTCCGGCATATACCACATAACTGTTAATGACTGTAGTATCATTTTTCGATATCCTTGCCCTGAATCCCGATTTTTCAAATTTCCTGGGGTCGCCTTCAAAAAAGTAAGGCCCGGATGTCCCGGCTCTGCAGGCATATTCCCATTCCGCTTCCGTAGGCAGCCTGTATTTCTTACCGGTCACCTGCGACAGCCATTTGCAATAGGTTTCGGCAGCATGAAATGAAAAGGAGATTGCCGGACGCTGTCCCATGCCCCATCCCTGATCAGGCTGACCGTAAGGTGGCGTGGCTCCCGAAATGGCATCAGTCTTGCTGCCTGCCGATATTTCGCTTCTCAGTCCCTCGGTGTCGGTCGAGCGTCCTTCTACCGATGTCTGAACATAAAATGCCAGGTATTCATCCCATGTAACCTCTGTCTCCGCCATAAAGAAGGGACTTATTTCAACTTCCCTGACAGGGCCTTCATCGGTCTCTCTGAAAGGCTCATCTTCTGGGCTGCCCATATTGAATGTTCCTCCCGGAATAGCAACCATTTCAAATGAGATTGGTGATGACGGTATCTTTTCAGTGAAATTCTTAAATTCGTTAACCACCGCCGGTTCAGTAAAGATCTCCTTCGGAGCGGAAGATACGCTCCCGAAAGTCTTATTGCTTCCATGGGTATAACCTTCAATATAGTGACCGGCATTTAAATGGCAGTTTATGCAGTGAAGATCCGGGGTCTTTTCCTGCTGCGTGTAATAAAGATGCGCATCCTCACCCTCCTTTGTCAGCTTTGCAGGGAACAGGTTTTCATGGCATTTGATACAGGAGCTTTCATAAACATGTTTCCGGGCATTCTCAAGCCGCCCCTTGGCTTCCCAGTCAAATGAAGCAGAATCTTTCACAAGGTATCCCCACAGATCGCGCAATCCGGTTTTTGTCTTTTCCCACAGGTATCCATCGCCCTTGGGGGGCAGATGACATTCAGCGCATCCGACCCGATAACCTGATTGTGTATCGTAATGAACCGATTTTTTCCATTCAGCATCAGCAACAGGATGAATATGACATGACATGCAGAATTTATTTGTCGATGTCATATTCACTGCCTTGCCGGCTCCAAGAATAACCAGTACCCCGACTATCAGCCCCGGAGTGAACCATATTAAGAACTTTTTCATAAATTTTAAAAATGAGAGGGTCAAGTTAAAAAATTATCTCACACGCAAAACCTGCGTCTGAAAGGATTTGAAAAGAAAAAGCGATTTTTGCAAAATTTAACTTTCAACATAAATACCTTTTCTTATTTTTACAAAATATTACGAAATTATGAAAAAGTATTATTCTATTTTTATCCTGTTTCTTTTAACTGTCTCTATATCAGCCCATCCCTGGAAACCATCCCATTATGTCATAATAGATACCGACGGAGGAATAGATGATATGAGAGCGATAAGCATGCTTCTGGCCTCTCCCGATGTCAGGGTGCTGGCTGTTATCGCTTCCTCCGGCGCTCTCCCGGCTGAAAATTCTTACCTGAAGTTAAGGAGTCTTCTGAACTCATATTATCATGAAGGGATACCGGTAGGAATCAGCAGGAGAGGAAACTTCAGGTCGCCGGAGCTGAAAACGGCATTGAATACCAAATGGGGAGATGAGTCAGCTTTAGCTCCTCAAAAAGCAAAAGATGCCCTTGAGCTAATAAACCGGGTTTTTTCTGCCGAAAAAACTAAAATTACATTTATATCGCTTGGCGGACTCACAACCGCCAGGGCAGCAGTCAATGAAATCCCTTCATTCAGTCAGCAGGTGAAGGAGATCGTATGGAGTGCCGACGGACTTTCAGATACAAAGGGATTTAATTACAGCATCGACAAAAAGGCCGCAGCTGAAGTGTTAAATGGTAGTATCCCGGTGAAAATCATCAAACCTGCAGGCGATAAAGAATTTTTTGACAAAGCACTTGTTGACGGTATTTCAAAGATCAATAATGTCTATGCAGGAAAGATCTCTGAGCTATTCAGCTCAGGAGCCGCAGGAGGACATGAATTTGTACTTGCCGCCACTGATGAGACAGTGCCTCTCTTTCTTCATTATCCGATGCTTTTCAACACAATATTCTCAGGCAGGAACTCAGAATCACAGCCAGGGGAAATTCATCCTTTAAGGGAAAAGACCCTGACAATCCTGAAAGGAGAGACCGTGGAACGGAACCAGGTGGTGGAAGAATTCCCGGATGATCCTTCATTCTACCATGACGATATGAAGGATTATGTCAGCGAGATCATCAGAAAATACGGCATCGACGAATGGACCTCGGGGATACTTGCCAATGAGCTTCACCGGCATCTGGGAGTATTTGCCATCATAGGAGTCAAAATGGGGATAAGGGCAAGGGAATATTTTGACACAGGCGTCGATGAATTTATGGCCACATCCTATGCCGGATCGATCCCTCCCATAAGCTGTTTCAACGACGGACTTCAGGTAAGTACCGGAGCGACTCCCGGTCATGGGTTGCTTAAAGTGATCAATGATGTACCTGCAAGGCCGGTGGCAGAATTCGGATATATGAACAGAAAAATCAGGCTGACACTGAAGCCTGAAATTACCCAGAAGGTTACCTCCGAACTAAAGGAGATCAATTTCATACATGGTCTCGACAGCGACATTTACTGGGAACTTGTAAGAAAAAACTCCATCAAATACTGGCTCAGCCTTGACAGGCACGAGATATTTGAGATTGAGGAGATTGAGTAGAATTACTCTCTATTTATTGTACTCGTCAAAAAAGTCATTGCCTTTGTCGTCGGTAATGATGAATGCTGCCATATTCTCAACCTTTATCTTCCTCACAGCTTCCATTCCCAGTTCTTCAAAATCGACAAGCTCGACTGACTTAATGTTCTCTTCAGCCAGAATGGCAGCAGGGCCGCCAATCGATCCAAGGTAAAAACCTCCGTATTTCCTGCATGCATCAATAACCTGTCTGCTCCGGTTGCCTTTGGCGACCATGATAAGCGATGCGCCCAGGCTCATGAAGAAATCAACGTAGGTGTCCATCCTTCCTGCTGTTGTGGGCCCAAAGCTTCCCGAGGGCTTGCCTGAAGGTGTTTTGGCAGGGCCTGCATAATAAACAGGATGGTTTTTAAAATAATCAGGCATCGGCTTTCCCTCATCTATCATTTTCCTGATACGGGCATGTGCAATATCCCTTGCAACTATCAGTGTGCCGCGGAGGTTCAGACGGGTCTTTACGGGATACTTTGTCAGATCTGCAAGTATCTCCTTCATCGGACGATCGAGATCTATTTCAACCGGTTTTTCAAGCTCCGGAGCTTTCTCCGGCAGAAAACGTGCAGGATTCTTTTCAAGCTCTTCCAGGAAAATCCCGTTCTCGTCTATCCTTGCCTTTATGTTCCTGTCTGCACTGCAGCTTACTCCAAGCCCGACAGGACATGATGCAGCGTGCCTGGGAAGTCTTATAACCCTGACATCATGAACGAAATACTTTCCTCCGAACTGAGCTCCCACACCATATTCATGACAGATCTTTTCTATCCTTTGTTCCCATTCGATATCCCTGAAGGCGCGTCCGGCATCATTCCCCGTCGAAGGAATATTATCGAGATACCCTGCTGAAGCTTCCTTAACTGCCTTCATTGTTGCTTCCGCCGAAGTCCCGCCAATCACCAGAGCCAGATGATAAGGAGGACAGGCGGATGTTCCGAGATCCTTGATTTTTTCCCTGACAAATTTTTCAAGCGATTCCTCGTTTAGAAGCGATTTGCTTTGCTGGTAAAGGAATGTCTTGTTTGCTGAACCGCCTCCCTTGGTAATAAAAAGAAACTCGTAGCTGTTACCCTCTGTTGAGTAAATATCAATCTGCGCAGGAAGATTTGTGCCCGTATTCTTTTCTTCAAACATACTGTAAGGCACAATCTGTGAATACCGCAGATTTTTGTCATGGAATGTCTGAAAGACACCTTTCGAAAGGTAAAAGGCATCATTTACTCCCGTATAAACATCCTCTCCCTTTTTTCCTATTACTATCGCCGTACCAGTATCCTGGCACCATGGAAGTTCCTCACCTGAAGAGATTACCGAATTGCGGATCATCACATAAGCCACGAACCTGTCATTATCTGTGGCTTCAGGATCATCAATTATTTTTCTGAGCTTCTCGAGATGCGATGTCCTGAGATAAAACGACAGATCCGAAACGGCAGCAGCGGCAAGGATTTCAAGTCCCTTTGTTTCAACCTTAAGTATTTTTCTGCCACCCGATTCTGCAATACTGACAAAATCACCGGTCAGTTTGCGATATCTTGTCGGATCTTTTTCAATCTGAAATGGTTTTTCATAGATAAAGTCGGCCATGTCTTTGTTATTTTATTAACAATGAATTTGTTACAGGAAGCTATTGATTAATATCAAATATAGGAACAAAACGGGAATGATGTTGCATAAAGCTGCAACAATCTATAGTCTTCCCGGAGTAATTTTGCCCAGGGAAAATGTATCACAATGATTAATCCTGCAATATTTCATTGAAACCAAACTTTCTCCCGGCCCTGATACCTTTCGGAGTCATTTCAAGGGTGCAGCATTCGATGTGTTCATCATGCTGGAAAACAATAATGTAGTTTTTCTCAAGAGCTTCATTCAAAATCCTGCTCTTTTCATCTATGGTCTTGAGCGATTCAATATCATAGCTCATATTCCATATAAGAGGGATATGGGCTGCCGTCGGTATCAGATCGCCGGCAAAAACAATGGTTTTGTCGTGATAATCTATTACCGCGTACATCAAACCCGGAGTATGCCCATAGCATATCCTGGCTGAAAATCCCCTGAACAATTCATATTCCTCATCGATAAGATTGAGCCGTCCGCCATGCAGTAAGGGAAGAATGTTTTCCTCGAGGAAAGAATCCTCCTCCCTTGGATTGTTTTTCACTGCCCATTCCCACTGAGTCCGGCTCACATGGCAGATGGCATTGGGGAAGACCATTCCGATTGCAGTGCCACCACTGTTCCGGAAAGTTGCACCTCCGCAATGATCGGCATGCAGATGGGTAAAAAATATATCGGTAATATCCTCTTTCCCGTAACCCAGCCGGGCAAGACCTCCGATTAGCCCTTCTCCACCGCTGAGATGCAGGTGCCTGAAAAACTTTGCATCCTGCTTGTCGCCCCACCCGGCATCCACAAGAATTACGTGGCCATCAACTTCTGCAACAAGCGATCTGAGAGAGAGAACTATCAGGTTATTTTCATCAGGAATGCAAACCCTCGACCATAAAACCCTGGGAATAACACCGAACATTGCCCCTCCGTCAACCCTGAAATCCGTAATATTGAAAAGATTAAGCTTCATACTGATTCCCTCCTGTGCAATATAATTAAATCTTTAATTATTTGTACCTGAGTTTAAGGTAAAAGACGGATGACGGATGACGGATGACGGATGACAGATGACGGAAGACCGGATCAGAACTGAGGGGAATTCTGCGAAAATCTTCGGGAAAAGAAATTATTCCATGGTTCCAGAGTTCCATAGCGTTTTAAATGTTATTAAAATCACAATTCACGAATCTGAAATCACAAATAAGGAAAACCTTTATGAGTTGTGATTTTTGATTTAATTTTCCCTGTGTCTTCTGCGTGGACCTCAGTGTAAGTTCTTATAAACAGATCCGGTAAAGGCAATTAATGTTTTTATGGCAGTAATAATGAATTAATTTTTTAATATCTTTCCGTCTCTTAATTCAAAATTCCTTATTATAATTTCGGAACCATGAAGAAAATATCTTTTACTCTTATTTTTTTTCAAATTGCTTTTATGCTTTCATCTCAGACAGGGAAAGTTATGGATAACCTGTCAATGCCAAGCAAAATCCTGAAGATGGACAGGAAGTTTGCTGTCTATCTGCCTCCTGATTATGAAACTTCCCAGAGAAGCTATCCGGTACTTTATCTCTTGCATGGGTATGGTGACGACCAGACCGGCTGGGTGCAGTTCGGGGAGGTTCAGCATATAGCCGATAAGGCTATTAATGAAGGAAAGGCAACTCCTATGGTAATAATAATGCCTGATGCAAACACCGGTAAGGTTGGATATGTGAATGATTTCAGGGGTGAATGGAGATATGAGGATTTCTTTTTCGAAGAGCTGATGCCTTATGTTGAAAAGACATACCGGATTAAGGGAGAAAAAGATTATCGTGCAATTGCAGGATTGTCGATGGGAGGAGAAGGAACTTTTATCTATGCACTGCATCATCCTGAACTGTTTTCATCTGCATGCCCGTTAAGTGCTGCAACAGGTCCGAAGAGTATTGAGGAGGTGGGTAAATACAACCTGTGGCAGGCTGCACAGGGAATATCGGGTTCAGACAGGGAAAAATACTATAATAACTACGGTGTACTCAATCTGATAAATAATCTCTCTGACAAAGACAAGAAAGCAGTAAGGTGGTATATTGACTGCGGGGATGATGATTTTCTCTTTGAAGGCAATTCACTCGTTCACATTGCGATGCGGAAGAAAGAGATCCCTCATGAATTCAGGATCCGCGATGGAGGACACTCGTGGTCATATTGGAGGAGTGCACTGCCGGTCGTTCTTGAATTCATTTCAATGAGTTACCACCAATATTGATTATTTCGGATTTCGGTCCCGATAGCTATCGGGAGTGGATTGCGGATTTTTAAATCCGAATTCCGAAATCCGCAATCCGAAATCTCAACCGCTTTTCCCCTTTTTGGCAGTCATCTGCGCCATGATGCGCATGAATAATCTTATCATCTGGTACGATATCCATCCGGTAAACTGGGAATACCATGTTTTATGCTTCAGGTACTCTTCAAAGGTGATCTGACGGCAATCATCCCTGATAATCCTCAGGAGGAGCTTCTCAAATTTACCGGTAAATTCAGCGTCAAGCACATCCACGTTCATTTCAATACTCCCGTAGTCGCTGATATGATTGAGGTTGTAGCTGCCTATAGTACACCATCTTCCATCAACCGTCGCCACTTTTGCATGAAGGTTGGCCGGCAGGTATTCGTAGATCCTGATATTGTTCCTTAGAATAAACTCATAAAGGAAGCTTGTAGCTCTTTTGAAAATGGGAGCATCTGATTCAGCCGCCAGGACTATCCTGATATCGACCCCCCGTGAGCTTGCGAGCCTCAGAAGTTTCCTTTCCAGACGTCCGGGAAGAAAATAGCTGGCAAAAATGATCATTCTGCTATGGGAATGCTTGAAGGAATGCCTGTAGCTCCTTAGTATCTCAATCTTATTACGGTACCAGTTATTTTCAAGAACCCTGAGCTTGATATTTTCCTCATAGGTCTTACTATGTGACACGGTTTCATGCGACCGCTCATTCCTGGAAAGGAAGGTTTTGTTCCAGAGCCTCTTAAGGATGCTGTTGATATGTGCACACTCAGGTCCTTTGATGAGAACAGCAAAATCGAGCCATTCCTTTTTTTGTGACGTCCCATGATAACGGTCAGCATAGTTCATCCCTCCTACTATTGCAGTTTCACCATCGACAAGAAGCACCTTGTGATGAAGGCGAAGGCTGAGCTGGAATCCTTTCTTGATAAAAGCAGGAGAGAAAAACCTGAAAAGGATCCCTGAGTTCTCAATCTTTTTTATCAGCTCCCCGGAAAGATACTTTGTACCGAAAGCGTCAAGCAGCAGATATGTCCTGACACCTCTTTCCGCCGCCCTTGCCAGTGCATCGATGATTCTCATTCCCGTCTCGTCCTCGTCGACAATATAGGTTTGAAAATGGATATAATTTTTTGCCTGATTTATCAGCCTGATATTGGCGGCAAAAAACTGTTCACCGCTTCGTAAAAGTTCTACAGAGTGGCCCCCTATGTAATCATGCTTTAGAGTTGTAGCCATAAAATATCTGCTTTTCATGGTACATTATGCAAATATAACATATTAAGCGTTGGCTCAAATTTGATTGTCACTGAACTTTTTGAGACTGTCAGCCACCAGGGCTTCCAAAAAATGACTATTTTTAGAAATAAAAGCCAAAAAGAGATGACAAGAAGACACATGATAGGAGCGCTGACAGGCGTATCTGTTGCAGTTGCCGGAAACTCCGCCGGATCGGCTGCCATGGCATCACTGCCGGAAGAGATGAAGCTAAAGGGCAATATTCACCATTCAGTAAGCAGGTGGTGCTACGGCGATATTCCAATGGATCAATTTATTGTTGCCTGCAGAGAAATGGGGATCGAATCAATTGAACTGCTGGGTGAGGAAGAATGGGCTGTCGTATCAAAAGCCGGCCTTAAATGCGCTGTTGGTTATGCTACTGACTGGGGTATCCCAAAGGGATTTAACCGGATTGAAAATCATGAAAAACTGATCAGTGATTTTGAAAAAATGCTACCTAAGGCTGCAAATGCAGGCATCCCCAATCTTATATGTTTTTCAGGAAACCGTGAGGGACAGCTCGACAGCGAGGGACTTATCAATTGTGCGACCGGACTTCGCAAACTAATGCCCATGGCCGAAAAATATGGGGTTACAATCCTTATGGAACTGCTTAACAGCTTCGGCCATAAGGATTACCAGTGTGATAAGACTCCATGGGGAGCAGCACTTTGTGAAATGGTCGGATCAGAAAGGTTCAAGCTGCTTTATGACATTTACCATATGCAGATCATGGAGGGCAACATAATTGAAAATATCACCAGATACAGCAGGTATATAGGGCATATCCATACCGGAGGTGTGCCCGGGAGAAATGAACTCGATGAGACACAGGAACTCTATTACCCCGCAATCATGAAAGCCCTCGTGAAGACTGGCTATAAGGGCTATGTCGGACATGAGTTTGTTCCTTCCATGAAAGACAAACTGGCATCACTCAGAAAATGTGTCCTTATATGTGATGTTTAACATCCCCTGACCATGAGGATCAAAAGCGCGGGAACACTTTAATGATGATCAGCTAAAACCTTCAAGTAACAAAATAGCTCCGGTTACGTTATATTTCTTTGCTTCAATATTTCTCCATTTTGTCAGAACGTATCAGACAACAAAGGATCACAAGTCATCTTCAATCTGGAATGAAAAAACTAATTTTCATCATAGTAATCATCAATCTTATATCATCCTCATCTTTGCCTGCCCAGGAATACAAGACCAGCATGGGTCTGAGAGCCGGTCTTCCTGTTGGAATTACAATCAAGCATTTCATGAACAGGGAATATGCGGTGGAAGGCATCCTTGCCACCCGGTGGGGAGGCTTTGTACTTACTGGGTTTTTTGAAAGGGAATACCCGTTAAGGGATTATCCTGGTTTCTATTGGTTCTGGGGAGGAGGAATTCATGCAGGTATCTGGGAAGCGGGATATAATCCATGGCTGAAAATCGATCATGCAGGTACTGTTTTTGGTGTAGATGGGATTGCGGGACTGGAATACTCTTTCGATTACCTCCCCCTTAATCTTTCAATCGACCTGATACCCTCATTCAACCTTTTGGGATCTGCCGGCTGGGGAGGAATAAACGGAGCAGTGTCAGTAAGATATGTTTTTTAATAAAAAATTTTGCAGATCAAAAAAAACATCGTTTCTTTGCATCCGCATTTTACGGTTCTTTTAATGGTCCATTCGTCTAGTGGTTAGGACGTCAGGTTTTCATCCTGGTAACAGGGGTTCGATTCCCCTATGGACTACAAAAAATTCAAGCAGAGGAAAAAATAAAATAAAATGGCAAATCACAAGTCATCCAAAAAAAGGATCAGGCAGACCGAAACAAGAAACGAGAATAACAAGTATTACGCCAAGACAATGCGTAATGCACTTAAGAAAATCCGTACCACTTCAAATAAGGAAGAGGCTGAAACAATGCTGCCCAAGTTGAATTCAATGCTCGACAAGCTGGCCAATAAAAACGTGATTCACAAGAAGAAAGCATCAAATCTGAAATCATCGCTCACAAAGCACATAACAGCGCTTAAATAAACCCGTAAAGATACTTTTTCCGAAAGGCGTGATTTGAAATCACGCCTTTTTTTATTCAGGGAAATTGAATAAATTACAATCAGACAGCCTTACCGGACGGAGATAATTTATTATCTTCATGTAATAATTGTTTCGCCGCATGTCTCTTAAAATTACCGACTGGGCCGTTGAAGACAGGCCCAGGGAAAAGTTAATCAGAAAGGGTATTTCCAGTCTGAGCGATACTGAACTTCTGGCTATACTGATAAGTTCAGGGACCAGGAAAAAATCAGCTGTCGACCTTGGAAGGGAATTGCTCAGTATGGTGAATAACAATCTTAATTCACTTGGAAAGCTATCAGTGTCCGATCTCAGGAAATTGCATGGCATCGGACCCGCAAGGGCAGTAACCATAGCTGCCGCACTTGAGCTTGGAAGAAGAAGAAAACTGGCAGAGATGCCTGACATTTGCCAGATAAAAAGCTCACAGGATGTTGCAGGTATCTTTCAGCCCCTCCTCTCCGACCTTTCACATGAGGAATTCTGGGTGCTCTTTCTCAACCGTTCAAATAAAGTCATTGACAGGATGAAAATAAGTCAGGGAGGAATATCCGGCACCGTAACCGACATCAGGATCATCATGAAAAAAGCAGTTGAAAATCTTGCTTCGGGGATAATCGTTTGCCATAACCACCCCTCAGGGAATCTCACTCCCAGCGAATCCGACACAAATATTACGCGGAAAATAAGGGATGCAGGAAACCTGATGGATATTCAGCTGCTCGATCATCTCATAATATCAGACCGGGATTATTACAGCTTTGCAGATAACGGACTGATTTAGCCGGAAGGTTCTTCAATAATTAATAAACAACATTTTCAGGGTTTGGTCACTCCGGAGGTTTGGTCCATTTTTTCATTCCTTCAACATCATATCTCCTGACACCCCCGGAATCGGTACATTCCTTCAGCAGATCTGAAAAGGTTTTTCTCAGAACCGGGTGAACTCCTTCAGGTTCAATGTCACAGAGGGGAACAAGCACAAATCTTCTTTCGGCTATAAGCGGATGAGGCACTGTCAGCATCTTTTTTCTGATGATCCTGCTGCCGTATAAAAGTATGTCTATATCTATTGTCCGGGAAGAATAACGGCTCAGGCTCCTGGTCCTTCCGAGTTTTTCTTCAATCTCCTGCAACTTCTTCAATAGTTCCGGTGGTGCAAGGCGGGTAATCACCTTTAAAACAGAATTGAGGAATTTGCTATTGCTTTCAAATCCCCAGGGTTCAGTCTCATAAACATCTGATACTGCAAGGATCCCGCCAATTGAAGAGTTGATAAGGGCAACCGCAGCCTGCATGTTATCAGCCCGGTCACCCTGGTTCGTGCCTATACCCAGAAAGATGATTGTCCCTATTTCGCCTGTGCCCTTCAATTGCCGTATCTGCTGATTTACTCCGGCCGTTCCGGCACGGAAACAGCTTTTGGTTTTACTGTATTACTTATTCAGGCTTTGCGTCCCTCTTTGGCCACCGATTCCGCAAGTCCGCGGATGTAACCTATGGCATAAAGGTTTCCCAGCGTCATGTACCCGGGCCGTTCATTTGTTTCACCATGCATGGTGGGGACGTGGTCAGGCCTCAGTGGTCCGTTAAAACCGATGTCATAATACGCCTTCATCGCCTCATACATATCTATCTGCCCTTCGTCGTGGAAACACTCCGTGAATTTTGTACTGGGAACAGCACCGCTAAGGTCCTGGACACTCCTGAAATGGACAAAATTAATTACCCCCCGCTTGCCCCATCTTCTTACAAGCGCTGGAATATCAACGCCCATAAGTGCAAAATTGCCCTGACACATCGTGAGCCCGCTGAATTTGCTTGGATAGATATCCAGCATCCTGTCAAAATTCTCTACCGAATTCATTATACGCGAAATACCCTGTATGCTGTCTACCTGAGGGTCATCCGGATGAAGCGACAGGTTCATCTCAATCTTCTCTGCTTCGGGAACAACTGCCTTAAGGAAATACTCAAGATTTTTCCACAGGGCTTCCTTTGAAATCTCACCGTATCTGGTAAGTTCCCTGTTCTTTATATCGTCATAATCAAAAGCGGTCATTAATGCACCTCCCCTTCCTGGCCTGTCATTCTGAGTGCGTGCCCAGCTGATCACTGGCATCCAGTTATAGCATATGACATCAACATCACCATATTGCTTCAGGTTCTTCATGAAGGTTATGAAATTTTCAATTTCCTCATCCCTCCCCGGCAAACCAAGCTTTGTAAGTGTGCCAAGGGAAGGAGGGCCCTCGACAACCGTCCATTTTATCCCTTCCTTTTCCCATATCTCACGCGTGGCTTTTATTGCTTCCGGCTCCCACGGCTTAACATCCCTGATCCTCTCAACGCCTGAAACTGCATGAAGTACTCCCAGCTGTTTTGCATAGGGCAGTTTAGGCGAAGTTGGACTCATCATAAAAGCAAACTTGATCCCTGCATCCTTGACATAGGGACGCAGCGATACCTTATTGCCCGGTTTAATACTATCCATAGCTGCTGCCTGACCAATGGTCCCGACAGAAAGAGCTGCCGCCACTGAGGCGCTTTTCCTGATAAACTCTCTTCGGTTGTTTTTCATCATATAATAATTTATTTTAATGGTATGATGGAACCTCCATGAATTACTTCGTCGAACTTGCAAGCTCGGTTGTGAATCATTTTCATGATCTTTTGTCCCGCCTCAGGCGGTATGAAGGTTTCATGATTATTTATTCTTTATGCAAATAGTTTTTATTTCCCAGGGATTAAAATCAATTAAGCCATCAATATCTTTCATAAAATTCCCGTCTAAATCAATTTCGGTGATGTCGAAATCCTTACATCCAAATTTAAGTGATGAGACCGGATTGATTTCATCATACTTGAAAAAACGTGCATAAACCACATCCTTTTCAGGATACATGGCTGTAAGTAAAATATCATTCGCGGCATCAATATTGAAGCATGAAACTATATTTCCCAATTTGCCATTATTTGGTTTGCTCTCAAAAGAAGGCGCGTCGAACGCGTATTCAAGCGCTTTCCTGTGAAGGTCCGCCTCCCTCCAGTTCCCATCAAAAGGCAGAATGGAAAACTCATAACTAAAGCTTCCCGTCAGCATCCTTGTGCCCCAAATGTAATACATGGCATAGGCAAGCGGAATTGAAAAACTGTTGTCGGCCTCCCTGATTGTTCCCATATTACCCCTGTTAAAAAAAGCTATTCCGGACCTGCCGTCCGATAGGGCACTCCAGTAATTGCCCTCAACATATTTGTTGTGTGTTTCTGCAATTGCAAATGGAAGATCGCGTATACCTGCAGCAGATGCGTCAAACGTATGAAAAAGTTTAAACCTCAGCTTCTCCTCGTGCACGAAAGGAGAATGACTGTCTCGCAGATCATCGCTTAACATACCTATTTTCTGGTTGTTGAAATCAAATTTTACCCTGCAGTCTATACGCGGCATGTCTTCATAAAGGACCATTTCAAACTCATAGGGTATTGAAGAAATAAATCCGTATTCAACCAGTCTTATCCAAGGTGTGACTTCTCCTGTTTTTTCAACTATCCACCGGCCTGTTGACTGGCAATTCTGACCGTCAATGGTACCTTCAAAGTATCCTGCCCTTTCCTTACCTCCTGTAATTAATCGCCCTGTAGATATATCCTTTATATAAGAAACCCCTCCCTTTTCCGACAGCCTTACCTCATAAAAAGGAGTAATTGCTTTAAGATCTTTCTCATCATACTCTATTTTACCTTTTTTATTCCCGGAAGACGACCCGGCCGGTAAGATAGAAAAGGACATAATGCTTAAAGGATCCAGTTCAGCTTTAAACGCAATCCGTGCATTATAAACGCCACCCGATGAATTCCGGTTGGCTGAAATTATCCGGGCAGGAATTTGTCTATTGCCGCATTTTGCCACGAAATACCTTTCATTTTCCGGAGAAGTTACAATATTCGCAAAAATCCAGCGGCTCTGCTTCCAGGAAAGAGGATTGAACACTGTTACCTGCCTGAGACCTTCTCCATGCATATTTTCAGAGAAAAATCTCATGGATTGATCAATAACTTTCTGAGAACTGATTAGTGATTCCGGGATCAGCTTTCTCGATTCAGGCAGCAATCCGCAAATCTGAATGTCATGGTGCTGGGCTAGCAACAGACTCTTCCATGAGATATCTATATCATCCAGGTAAGATTTCCCTCCGCTAATTGATTCGATTGCCGCAAGCTTCTCCGCGGTCAGAATTTTTGTTTCCGCTTTCCTGGATTCATTCCAAATCTCATTTCCGCAATAACCCCAGGGCATCCTGACCGTGAAGTCATCAGGCTTGGTAACCATGTCGGACAATGGTTCCGGATATTTCCCAAGAAGATCATCCAGCAATATCCAGGAGTACCTGGGTTTCTTTTCATACTCCTTTACCAGTTCCTCACGCCTTAATCCTGAATCGTCAGCCCTTGATGCCAAAAGCGGATTGATATGCCTGAATTTCTTTCTGAAGGACTCCATCGGTTCGGGGCTCTCTTCAGACGGATAGCGTGTCAGGATCCAGGTATCCATAGTCGTCTTTCCAAAAGCCGCCCCCTGGCCCGGATAAGTGGGAATCGTCGGGATTTTCGTACCATCAAGGCCAATCCACCATCCTATCGGTGTGTTAAATACCGGATTATACCCGTACATCATAAAATGGGTCCTCATTATTGCACCATCAAACCCGAAACCTTTTAATATCTGGGGAATCTGACTGTGCATTGCATGTTCGCTCATCAGGTATACAGGGGGTCTGTAATTCAAATGCCTGCGCCCTGCCCTGAGTGCATAGGATATCTGCCGGATGTTCGATTCGTCGTTTATGAACTGCGACAGAGGCTGACCGTAGGTGCATGAACCTATCCCGAATCTCCCCTTGTATTTTCTCAGATATCCGTTCAGCTCCTCAAGCATCTGCGGCTCATTTTCAGCAAAATAGTCATAAATATGAGCCTCATTGTCAAGTCCGATCTTGAAGGATGGATATTTGTCCAGCCAGTCTATGGCATTTCCCAACCGCTCCCTGAAATGATCACTTCCCCAGAGTATGAGCCCCCCATGATCGTAAGTGAGCATATAGGTCGTGTCATTTACTTTTGCCTTGCGTTCAATCTGACAATAATTTGCAGGAAAATGCAAAAACAGAAGAGCAAAGAGAGAAAAGAGGATCTTATTTTTCATGCAACAGAGTCCTGAATTAGTATTGATGCCTTCCAGGCTTAATAAGGATAATTGCCAGTCTCAACATTTGTTACCGGATTACAACAAAGTTAATATTTTGGATTAAATAGAGCAGATAACAGCCAATATCGGGTAAAAACCGACTGCATTATTTCCGCTTAATAGGTTAAAATAATAATAATGATTTTTATATCTTTGACATTCATTTCTTTAACTAGTTATACACATGAAAGATTTTCTTAAATATACACTTGCAACAATCACAGGGATTTTTCTTGTATCAATCCTGTTTTTTATAATCATGCTTGCCAGCATCAGTGCCATGGTTTCTGCGGGAAATAAACAGGCCTCAATATCAGACAATTCCATTCTGGTCCTGAAAGCAGGGGTCACCATACCCGACAGGGGAGATTCCAATCCACTGGCCGGCCTTGACATCGTCAACATGACAATAACCCAGGCTCCGGGATTGAACGATATCCTCAGGAACATTAAAAAGGCATCATCTGACGAAAAGATAAAAGGCATACTGATTGAAAACGGTGTCGCTCCATCAGGCTGGGCAACAGTTGAAGAGATCAGACATGCCCTGGAAGAATTCAGGGCAAGCGGGAAATTTGTAATAGCCTATGCGGATTACTTG
>CAZTDW010000048.1:0-2539 GCA_964611835.1 uncultured Rikenellaceae bacterium
CGACTGCGCCTTTTTTTTGACTGATCAGATATTTAATAATCCATCTCCACAACCGTGATCCCCGATCCTCCCATATCAACATGCTCGTCCCTGAAGGATTTTACAACATTAATCGTCCCGAGATAATCCCTTACAAGCTGCCGGAGAATACCGTTACCCTTGCCATGAAGGATCCTCAGATTCCTATGCTGGACCAAAAGTGCATCATCAATGAAATCGCGGACAATAATCAATGCCTCTTCTCCTCTCACACCGCGGATATCAATCTCTGGCCTGAAGCTGCTCTTGCGCTGCTCAATGGCAGGATCGGACCGGTATACATTCGGCAGTGACCTTTCACTCTTTTTCAGTTCCGACCTGCTGATCCTTTCAACCTTTTCCAGTGGAACCAGGAACCTTATGCTGCCCGTCTCAACCGTTGCCATCCCCGATTCAATCTTTACTATCTCCCCGGCAGCCTGTGTCTCTATCATCCTGACAGCGTCGCCGGCTGACAGGGGTTTTCCCTCATCTACCGGTTGAACGGGTACCTCCCTGACAGCTTTTGGCTTTATCTTTTTTGCCTTTTGAGCCAGACGTGCTGCCTTATCTTCCGCATCGGTCATCAATGGTTTTGACTCTTCAGTAATGCTTTCCCTGTATTCATCGAGCTTCTGCCTCAGCTCTTTCGTCTTTTCCTTTTCAGCCTGTGCTTCCTTTATCTGACGGATAGTATTCTCAATGATCCGGTTTGAGTCGCCAAGCATAGCCTGAGCATCCTCCTTTGCCTTTGTGATTATCTCCTTCCTGAGGTTCTTTGCACCGGCCAGCTCCTTTTCATATTCGGTGATCAGTTCCTCAAGCCGTTTTTCATGATGCCTTATATTCTGTCTTTTTGTCTCCCAGTATCTTTTGTCCCGTGCAATATCCTTCAGGTGCCTGTCGTAGTTTATATTCTTTACCCCTGCTTTCTCCGAAGCAATTGCGAGAACGTTCTCCGGCAATCCTATCTTTCTTGCGATCTCGAATGCAAATGAACTCCCCGGCTTGCCGATGCTGAGCTGAAACAAAGGCTGCATCAGGTGATTGTCAAAAAGCATCGCACCGTTGATTATGCCTTCTGTAAGCGATGCGAAATGCTTGAGATTCGTGTAGTGTGTTGTTATCACTCCATAAACACCTGCAGTGTTCAGCTCGCTCAGGATAGCCTCAGCAATCGATCCTCCCAGCATAGGCTCGGTACCGGTACCGAACTCATCTATCAGGATCAGGGACTCAGAAGAGGCATTTTTTACGAAAAACTTCATGTTCAGAAGATGAGAACTGTATGTACTGAGGTCATTATCAATACTCTGCTCATCACCTATATCAATAAAGATGCTTTTGAATATTCCGGATTCCGAACCCTCCCCGACTGGAATCGTGATCCCGCACTGCAGCATATACTGAAGCAGTCCCACACTTTTCAGACATACGGATTTACCTCCGGCATTCGGCCCCGATATGAGAAGTATCCTGTCTTTCGGATCCAGCCTGATATCCAGAGGTACCACCTTCCTGCCCGGAAGCTTCCTGAAAGTAAGTTCTAGCAAAGGATGGACAGCCCTTCTCCAGCTGATCCCGGGATCACCCGACAGGGCAGGCTTGATGCACCCCAGCTGATTGCCGAACAGGGCCTTGGCCCTTATGAAATCCATCTGTCCGAGAAAAGAATTGGAAAGCAGAAGGTCATCGATATAAGGTCTTATATCGTCGGCAAAGGAGGTAAGTATGCGGACTATTTCCCTCCGCTCCTCATATTCCAGTTCCACGATCTCATTGTTTATCTCAACGATCTCCGCTGGCTCAATGTAAACTGTCTTTCCTGATGCCGACTGATCCAGTATCAACCCTTTGATCCGTCGCTTGTCATTTGCATTCACAGGTATCACTCCTCTTCCGTCGCGTATGGATGCAACCGTATCTGAATCAACAATACCCTCGGCCTGGGCCTGCCTGAGTATAACGCTCAGACGCCTGGAAGCCTGAGCTGTCTTTGATGATATGCTATTCCTGATCTCCCTGAGCCCGGGAGAGGCATTATCCCTTATCTCTCCCTTCTTGTCAATGATCCTGTCGGCGGAATCAAGAACATAGGGAAACACTTTGACATCTCCGCACAACGATCTGAGAACGGGATATTTATCACTTTCCTTCCTTTTGAAAAATGAGAGGATCGATCTGACGGTTTCCAGCGAGCGCCTTAGTTCAAATACCTCTCGCACCTCCGGAAAAGCGCCCTCTATCCTGATCTTGTTCAGACATCCTGATATTTCAAAATAATCCTCGGAAGGAAAATAATCTTCAAGTCGGAGCAGCTGCTGAAATTCGTATGTCTCCGACAACCGGGTATCGACCTGCTTTAGGTCTGTCATAAACGCCAGGTGATCAACCATTTCAGTTCCCATCGGGCTAAGGCAATTCTCTTTCAGAAGTGCTCTTATCCTGTCAAAGCCGGTTTTGAGTTCAAAGTTGTAGGGGTGGATCATGAGGGGTCAGGGGTTCAAAGTTTATGGTTTAA
>CAZTDW010000048.1:2639-7183 GCA_964611835.1 uncultured Rikenellaceae bacterium
GGGTTTAAGGGTTTAAGGGTTTAAGGGTTTAAGGGTTTAAGGGTTTAAGGGTTTAAGGGTTTATGGTTATGGTTATCTTCCGTCTTCGGTCTTCCGGCAGTAAAGTTAAAAAGTTTAATTCAAAACAGATCCGGGAATTTTCAGGCATTCACTTAAGACACATTGGCGGCAGTGCTTTCTGTTTATAAATCTTTAACATTTTTAAGCTAAATGGTTAGCTATTTTTTCTACTTTTGAGTCCTTACCTGAAAATTTTAATCAAATGAAACCCTTAAGTTACTTAACAAGCCTGGCCCTGATAACATTATTTCCTTTTCTGCTGACTGCCCAGACGGAAACCGTTGATCTGAGCATGGTTTACAGGATAAAGCAGGAAGGGATGAAGAATTCGGCCATTGAGGATCTGGTATTCGGACTTACCGACCTTTCGGGATCGAGGCTTACAGGTTCTTCAGGCGGTGCGCGCGGAAACGAGTGGGCCAGAAAGAAGATGGAGGAACTCGGTTTCCAGAACGTTAGGATGGAAGAGGCCGGTGACTTCACCCGCGGGGGATGGGACAATCTCAGGACCTATGCGGCGATGACATCTCCTTATTACATAAACTTTGCATGTAATCCTGTAGCCTGGACAGGAAGCACCAACGGTCCTGTGAAGGCCGAGGTCATCCTCCTTGACATCTCGTCGGTAAATGATTTTGAAAAGTTCAGGGGAAAACTTGCAGGAAAAATCGTAATGATGCCATCAACAGACACATATGAGGTAAGCTTTGATCCGCTGGCCAGCAGGTACACCGATGAAGAGCTGAAACAGATCTCGATGGCAGGATTCAGGCCACAGGCAAGAAGGCCCCGGGCCGACATGGCAAACTATGCTGCACTAAGAGAATTGATGGAGAAACTATACCAATTTATAAAAGCCGAGGGTGCTGCTGCTATACTTAATAATGCAGGTACATTCAATGTTCCCAGGTCGACACGCTACGACTACAGGGTTGGAGATCCGGAACCCGTTCCTGAAATTAATATTCCCGTCGAAGCGTATGGAAGAATGGCAAGACTGTTAGGTAATTCAGTCAGGGTAGAAATGGAAATTGAGATCATTAACAGGTTTTTCGAAAGCTCAAAAGTCTATAATGTTATTGGAGAGATCCCGGGAACCGACAAGCTGCTCAAAAATGAAGTGGTGCTTCTCGGAGCCCATATCGACTCATGGCACGGCGGAACTGGCGCTGCCGACAATGCCTCAGGATGCGCGGTTATGATGGAGGCGCTCCGGATACTTAAGAAGCTTAATGTTGCTCCCAGGAGAACGATCAGGGTTGCCCTGTGGGGCGGTGAAGAGGAAGGATATCTTGGCTCGAGGGGATATGTGAACAAGTATCTTGTCGACCGTGAGACCAAAGAACACAAACCCGATTTTGAGAAATTCGCGGCATACTTCAATATGGATAACGGCTCGGGAAAATACAGGGGTATCTTTATTCAGGAGAACGATATGGTGAGACCGGTTTTCGAGGAGTGGCTGAAACCTTTTTGCGACATGGGAGCTTCAACGGTTGCAATCAGGAATACCACGGGCACCGACCACCTCTCTTTTGATGCATACGGCCTTCCGGCATTTCAGTTTATCCAGGACAGGCTTGAATACGGCAGGGGATACCATACCGTAATGGACACATACGAACGGCTTGTGATGAGCGATCTCAGGCATAATGCAATAATAACCGCATCGTTCGCCTATAACGCTGCCATGAGGAATGCGAAATTACCGGCCAAGCCTGGATTGTAACCGGTAATGCGGAAACGCCATGCATGGCGTTTTTACCGCGGTTTTTCATCAATCCCCTTCATTGACAACTGGATACGCTTGCGGTCTAGGTCCACATCAAGCACCTTCACCATTACATGCTGATGCAGCTTGACAACATCAGCAGGGTCTTTTACATAGGTGTTGCTCATATTGGAGATATGCACCAGACCGTCCTGCTTGATACCTATATCCACAAAAGCGCCGAATTTGGTAATGTTGGTCACTATTCCGGGAACAACCATTCCCGGCTTAAGATCCTCCATTTCATGAACGTCGGCAAAACTGAATTCCTTAATTTTTGAGCGGGGATCACGTCCGGGTTTGGCCAGTTCCTCCATTATATCCTTCAGTGTTGGCAGTCCGGCGGAAGGTGTGACGTATTTCTCAAGCTTTATCTGCTTTCGCTTCTCCTGATCAGTCATAAGCTCCCTGATTTCACAACCAAGATCAGCCGACATTCTCTCTACAACATTATAGCTTTCAGGATGGACAGCGCTCGAGTCAAGAGGATTTTCCGCGTTCCTTATCCTCAGGAAACCGGCACACTGCTCAAAAGCCTTGGTACCCATCCTCTTAACTTTCAGGAATTCGTTCCTCGACCTGAATGGTCCATTCTCAGACCTGTAATCCACGATGTTCTGAGCGAGCTGCGGACCCAGACCTGACACATATGTAAGCAGATGCCTGCTGGCGGTATTCACCTCCACTCCCACTGCATTGACGCAGCTGACCACAACCTCGTCGAGACTCTGCTGAAGCTTCTGCTGGTCAACGTCATGCTGGTATTGTCCCACTCCTATCGATTTCGGATCAATTTTAACAAGTTCGGCAAGCGGATCCATCAGCCTTCTTCCTATTGAAACGGCGCCCCTGACCGTCACATCATAGTCCGGAAACTCTTCCCTTGCGACTTTGGATGCCGAATAGATTGACGCCCCGGCCTCACTGACAACAAAGACCTGAATATCCTTTTCAAATTTGACCCATTTAATGAACTGTTCGGTCTCCCGGCTGGCAGTTCCGTTCCCGATGGCAATCGCTTCGATCTTGTATGCATTAACAAGCGAAAGCAGTTTCTTTACTGAGAGTGCTGTCTCATTCTGCGGAGGATGAGGATATATCGTTTCATTATGGATCAGGTTGCCCTGCCGGTCGAGGCATACGATCTTACAGCCTGTCCTGAAGCCCGGATCTATGGCAAGCACATTTTTTTCTCCCAGGGGTGATGCCAGAAGAAGCTGCCGCAGGTTTTCCGCAAATACATCAATAGCTTCCTTGTCGGCCTTTTCTTTTGACAGGTTCCTGAATTCGGTTTCAAGTGATCCTGAAAGCAGTCGTTTCCAGCTGTCGGTCAATGCTTCGCCGACAAGGCGCGATGACTCGTTCTTTCCCTTTATGAACAAGACTTCAAGAATCTCAAGCGCCTTTTCCTCCTCCGGCTCTATTGAAAGACGAAGAAATCCCTCCTCTTCACCCCTCCTCATTGCAAGAAGCCTGTGTGACGGGCATTTTTTCAATTGTTCCGACCAGTCGTAATAATCACTGTATTTAATTCCTTCCTGTTCTTTTCCCTTGACAACTTTTGAATAAATAAAGGCCTCGCGTTCAAACAGGTTACGCAGACGCCGCCTTGCCTTCTGGTCCTCGCTGATCCATTCGGCTATGATGTCGCAGGCCCCCGACAAAGCTTCCTCAACACTCGCAACAGATTCATTAAAGAACTCTTCAGCCTTTCTGGCAGGATCTGACTCCCTCTGTTCCATTATTATTGAAGCAAGGGGCTCCAGTCCTTTTTCCCTTGCAACAGTTGCACGTGTCCTGCGCTTCGGTCTGAAAGGAAGGTAGATATCTTCTATTTCCGACATTGTTGCAGCTTCCTCCAGCCTTTGCCTCAGCTCAGGCGTCATTTTCTCCTGCTCCTCAATTGACTTAATTATACTCTCACGCCGGGCATCAAGCTCCTTAAGCCTGTTGAATTCATCTTTAATGTGGAGAAGCTTTACCTCATCGAGGCTTCCGGTCATCTCCTTCCTGTACCTGCTGATGAATGGTATGGTAGAACCGTCCTCAAGCAGCCTGATCGTGTTTTCAACCTGCCAGATATGCAGTCCAAGCTTTTCAGCTATAAGCGATATGTTTTTTCCGGTATCCATGCAATTATTATTCTACGTACAATACAAGACCTTTTAGATACTCACTTTCAGGATGATATATATTCACTGGATGATCGGGCGGCTGGGTCATCTGGTGCAGTATCCTCACCTTTCTTCCGGTGTTTGCAGCAGCTGCAAACACCGATTTCCTGAAATTCTCCCTTGTCACCACCTGGGAACATGAGAATGTAAAAATAATGCCTCCCGGCCTTATCTGTTCAATAGCCTTCATATTAAGTCTCTTATATCCCTGAAGGGCATTTGACAACACATTGTTGTGCTTGGCAAACGCAGGCGGATCAAGGATGATCAGATCATACTTGTCTTTTATGTCCCTGAGGAATTCAAAAGCATCTTCCCTGAATGATCTGTGCCTCGGGTCATCTCCGTAATTAAGGCCTACATTAACATCGGCCAGCTCTGTTGCAGAAGCCGAGCTGTCGACAGTATGAACACATTCGGCATCCTGCATCGCGTAAACGGAAAAACCGCCGGTATAACCGAACATATTGAGTACTTTTCTGCCTTTGGTGTAGCTGGCAAGAAGGCGGCGGTTATCCCTCTGATCGATGAAAAATCCT
>CAZTDW010000048.1:7193-12826 GCA_964611835.1 uncultured Rikenellaceae bacterium
CAGTCAATCCTGAACCTGTATCCATTTTCGGTGACAGTCACGGGGTCGGAACTGCCATACAGAAATCCGTTTTCGCCTTTCACTCCCGACTTAAAGGGAATTGTAGCTTCACTCTTATCGTATATTGCCCTGATCCTTTCTCCCATTGTCTCCCTGAGTATTGCAGCCAGATCTTCCCTTATCCTGTACATCCCCACAGAATGCATCTGCATTACGGCAACCCCATTGTAGAAATCGATTATCAGTCCGGGCAGGAAATCGCCTTCTGCATGCACAAGCCTGAATACATTGACTGAGGGATTGTCAATAAGTCCAAGTGATTTCCTGTACATGACTGCATCCCTGATCTTACTGAGGAAGAACTGTCTGTCAGGCTCTTCAGGGCTGAAGGTAAGTATTCTTATTGCAATTGAGCCGGGCTGGTAATGCCCTGTGGCAAGAAAATTATCCTTGTTGTCAAACACGTCGACGAGATCACCTTCGGCAGGAGTGCCGTAAATCTTTTTCACAGCTCCTGAAAAGATCCAGGGATGAAGCCGGTGCAGCGATTCATCCTTACCTGATTTTAAAACGATTTTTACCCTCTCCACTTTTCTTATTTCTTCAAAAAAGGCATCTGCTCTAACCTTTTCCTGTAAGCCTGTTATAGATCTGATGACAGACCCAGGCATCGGTTGCAGCATAAACCTGCTGGGCTTCCGTAAGCTGATCTGCTTCCCAGTCAGACACCTGCTGTCTTTTTGATATCCTGATCCCCAGCACTATTGCTGCAAGCTTTTTCAGACCTGAGTTCTCAATTCCATATCCCTTTACAAATTTCTGCAGATCTACAAACCCTGAAGGAGCGAATCCATTGACCTTTTTCAGGAAACGGATGTCGTCATGTACGGCAACCCCGGCCTTGATAACATCAGGATTGGCCAGCAATGCAGCCAGTTCATCAGGGATCCCTATCCTGTTGATCCTGAAAAGGCATGCCACTTCGCTGTTTGCCAGCTGGATCAGTGAAACCCTGTTCTTCCTGCCCTTCCTGAAAGAAGGTCTGGTCTCTGTATCAAAACCGAGAAGGGGCGAATCAAGAAGCGTTGGAAATACTTCCCTGAAAGTCTGCATATTGTCTATCAGGACGATCTCACCCCTGAACCAGGACAGATCTTTCTTTTCTATTTCTTCCGCCGATATTGTGGCAGGATAATCATTATTCACCATTTCCCCTGAATTCTTTTTGACGCCGGGAAATAAACCATCCCAATTTATCGCTTTCTTCGGCATCACTCTCCTTACTTTCTGTTCTTCCTGCTGTTTCACCTGAATACACGAACCTGTGGATTGCTCTGAGCGAGTTTACGAGTTTTTGTCCCCAGATATTCTCAAAATTCATCCTGCATTCCCACAATGCGTCATTCATGACTTCACGTGTGCCTGTCTGGTAAAGCAAAAGGAAGTCCTTGAGGTCCTGATAGATATCTGCCATATTTTCGGAAAGGCTGACTATTACTGGTTCTCCGCTATCAGCAGCCCTGTCATCAAACACCTCTGAATAGTCATCAGCAGCGCCAAACCTTTCCTTCAGGGTATCATGGACCCGGTTCCAGTCAGCCTCTGTAACAAACTTCTCATTCCCGTCTTCAAAAACCGGACTCAGTGCCGGAAGTAGCGATGCTTTAATGTAAAGAAATGGCAGAAGACGCTGCAGGATCCTGAGCATTTCATCACCTGAGATTTGAGAACCATGCTCCGCATATTTGCAGAATTCATTTGCCGCCGCCACAAACTCGACAACGTTCCTGGAATATACGGGATCGGAATTCTTGCGCATTTTGTTTGTATTTCAACTGGCAAAATAAGTCATTAATTCAATTGGTAACTGTATCATAAGCGCATAAAGTGAGTAAATTTCTTGCCGTTGAGAAATAATTTGAATAATTTCCCTAATTATTAAATTCTTATGTCCCGGCAACGGAATCTGAGAATAAGTATATATATATCAAATATTTAAAAAGACAAGAACATCAGAAGCATGAAAAAGATCCCGATTGTCGTCACGGCATTGATCATTTTACTTACAACCAGCAGCGATTTCCTGTCCGGGCAGGATGCAGGCATAACCCGGGAATGGAAGGCAGGAGTTGCCAGGGTTAATATAACACCGGAAGGATCAATATGGATGGCAGGTTATGCTTCACGCGACCATCCGTCGGAAGGAGTGTTTCACGACCTCTGGTCAAAGGCGCTGGTGATCGAGGATTCGCTGGGCAAAAGGGCTGTACTGATAACTAATGACCTTCTGGAGATTCCCAAATATTACTCAGACCGTATCAGGGACCGTCTTGAAAAAGACTACGGATTCAGCAGGTCGCAGATAATACTGAACTGCTCACACACCCACTCCGGGCCGGTGATGAGGGATACACTCGCAAACTGGTACCCTCTTGATGCTGAAATGGAAAGAAAGGTAAAGAAATACTCTGAAGATCTGGAGGAAAAGATTGTCGACATGGTGGGAAGAGCCATTATCAGGATGATTCCCGTCGAAATATATTCCGGGAACGGCATAGCCCGGTTCCAGGTAAACCGGAGAAACAATCCAGAACCCATGAGTGAATTCTATACTGATCTTAATGGGCCCAATGATTATTCCGTACCGGTTATCAAGGTTGAAAAGAAAACCGGGGGCATCATGGCTGTTGCCTTCGGTTATGCCTGTCACTCAACTGTTCTGAGCTTTTATCAGATATGCGGTGATTATCCGGGTTTTGCCCAGATTGAACTCGAAAACCTTTATCCCGGAGCCACAGCCCTCTTTTTCCAGGGGGCAGGAGCTGACCAGAATCCACTGCCCAGAAGAAGTTTTCCTCTGGCGCGTCAATACGGGCAGACACTTTCCGCAGCTGTCGACAGGGTACTTAATGAAAATATGAAACGGGTTGCTCCGGTATTGAAAACTGCCTATTCGGAAACAGACCTTCAGTTTGAGGGCAATCCTCCAACCAGGCAGGAATTGCTTGGACATATGCACGATACTTCTTCCACCGCTCCATATCTGAAGCTGATGGCGCGTACGCTTGTAAGCAGGCTGGATAACGGTGAAATATTCAGGAACACATATCCTTACCCCTGCCAGGTCTGGAAGCTCGGAGACCAGGTGCTTATGGCTCTGGGAGGAGAGCTGGTGATTGAATATGCACTTGAACTCAAGAAGATGTTCGGTCAGAATATCTTTGTCCTGGGATATACCAACGATGTGATGGCCTATATACCTTCTGAGACGATTCTCAATGAAGGCGGTTATGAGGGCACCCGTTCAGTTTTTTTTACGACAGCATGGAACAGGAATACACAGTCACTTATTATATCAGCAATGTCGAGGCTTGCGGAGGAGGCAGGTATCAGACGTATTGATTCTCCGGGCCGGATGGCCGCTGGGAAGTGAATGGTCGTGCCATTTATAAATAAAACACACAAAATCAATAACATAACTTCTAACCAGTAAAAGAAATGACAAAACGTAGCTTTACAAGAAGGCGTTTCATAGCCTCGGTGTCGGCAGGTTCTGTTGCTGCACTTGCATCAGGTGCGATTCCTGTTCTCGGGAAGATCGGTAATGATGCCGGCAGACTTGCCATTCTTGGCGGTACACCTGCCATAGCACCAAAAAAATGGCCCGACTGGCCATATGTAGACCAGAAGATGGTTGATGCGATAATCAAAACAACCAAAAGCGGGATATGGTCCAGGATCCAGTCAGAAAACGGATCAGTTCCTACATTTGAAAAGGAGTATGCCGCGTTGATGGGGGCAAAAAGATGCGTGACAACCGGTTCGGGAACCCAGGCATTAAGCTGCTGCGTTGAGGCAATGGGGATCGGGGCAGGCGATGAGGTTATCACTTCTCCTTATACCGATATGGGAACGATCTCTTCAATTTTAACATCCAGGGCTCTGCCGGTAATGGCAGATCTGGATCCTGAAACATTCCATGTCGATCCGGCCGATGTTGAAAGGAAGATCACACCTGCAACCAGGGCCATTATGCCTGTCGATATGGGAGGACAGCCATGCAATATGGCCAGGATAAATGCCATTGCAAAGAAGCATAAGCTACGGGTGATCGAGGACTCATGCCAGGGGCATCTTGGGGTATACCAGGGCAAAAAGCTTGGAACAGTCGGAGAACTCGGATGTTTCAGTTTTCAGTCGTCCAAGACCATTGCATGTGGAGAAGGTGGTGCGGTTATCGGAAGCGATGAAGCGCTGATGGAAAAGGTATTTTCGGTGATGATGAACGGAAGCCACAGGATAATCGGTACCAAGTACAGGATGACTGAATTTGAAGCTGCCATTCTTCTCAGCCAGATGGAGGGCGCCAGGGAAAGATTTGAAATCCGTAACCGTAATGCAGCTTATCTGACCTCAAAACTTAAGAAATTCCCTGGTCTGGTACCTCAGAAACTTTATCCCGGTACAACCAGCGGGTCTTTCTACCTTTATATGATGGCTTACAAAAAGGAACATTTCAACAATGCCGACAGGAGCAAGTTCCTGAAAGCACTGGCTGCAGAAGGCATCGAACTCAGTCCGTATATCGCAAGAGGGCTTCACAGGGAGCCATGGACAGAATTTATTATGAGCCAGCCGGTCTACACAAAAATGTTCCCTCCCGAACGTCTGAAGAAATTCAGGGATCAGCTGAACCTTCCCGTTTGCGACAGGGTATGCGATGAAATGGCAATGATATGGGCATCGGGTCCGTTGCTGGGGTCACTGAGCGACATGGATGATATTGTCAATGCGATAATGAAGGTTTATGAAAACAGGGATAAGCTTAATTCAATCTAACAGAAAGGACTACTGAGATGAATACAAACGATATTACAATTAAGTCAGTTAACAGTGCAAGCACGCTTGCCATCCTGGGAGGGGAACCAGTGATAACCGGCACTCCGCCGGCAATGGTTCCGGGTCCTTATATCGACGACAAAATGATAGAATCGATTGTCAAGACCACAAAAAGCGGAGTATGGTGCAGGATCCAGTCTCCCAATGGCACAGTCCCCACTTTTGAAAAGGAATTTGCCAGATTCATGGGCACCCGTTTCTGTGTATCCACCGGGGCCGGCACACAGGCCCTAAATACATGCGTTGAAGCTCTCGGCATAGGTGCCGGCGACGAAGTTATCACATCACCCTATACCGATATCGGCACTATTTCTGCCGTGCTCTTCTGCCGTGCACTGCCTGTGTTCGCCGACCTCGACAGGGAATCATTCCAGCTCGATCCGGATGAAGTAGAAAAAAAGATCACCGAAAACACGAGAGCCATCATTCCTGTGCACATAGGAGGCCAGCCTGCAAATATGGAAAGGATAATGGCAATTGCCGCAAAACACAAACTTACCGTTATAGAAGACGCCTGCCAGGCTCATCTGACGGAATACCAGGGAAAGAAGCTCGGAACAATAGGCGACCTTGGCTGCTTCAGCTTCCAGGCAAGCAAGAACATAGCCTGCGGTGAAGGAGGCGCGGTAATAGGCGATGATGAAGCGCTCATGGACAAGTGTTTCACGGTTATGAACCATGGAACGACCAGAACCGGTCAGCATGCACTCATAGGAGCCAAATACAGGATGAAC
>CAZTDW010000048.1:12836-21487 GCA_964611835.1 uncultured Rikenellaceae bacterium
ACACGACAGCCGCAATGAAAACGCCTGGTACATGAGAGCAAAACTCAGGAATTTCCCCGGGATATCCCTGCAAAAACTATATGAAGGCACAGGGACATCGGCATGGTGGCTGTTCATGGCGTCGTACAAAAAAGAAAAGTTCAACAATGCACCACGCGATAAGTTCATCAAGGCACTTGTCGCCGAAGGCGTTAACGCCAGTAGTTATATAAAATACGGATTTCACAAGTCGGACGTTATCAGAAACCACATCCTTGATCTTAAAGTTTACAATAAGTTCTATTCAGCAGCAAGGCTTAAGAAATACCGCGACGAACTCGAATGTCCGGTCTGTGATCTGGTATGTGATGAAGAAATGATAACCTTTGATGTTCCTACAGCTCCCAATAAATCATACCTCGATAAGATTTTCAATGCCATTGTAAAGGTCTATGAAAACAGGGATAAACTTAACAGTATATAATATGAGGATATTGAACACATTAAAAGCCGTTCTTTTTGTCCTGGCATTAATCTGGACAAATGACCTGTCTGCCGGAGCGGAAGAAACCGGTAAGTCAGTTGCACAGGATGCAAAAACGCTTCAAGTTGCAGTATTTGATGTCGATGCCACTCCTCCTGTCGGATACCCGCTGGCGTATGACGAATGCGTTGGCAAATGGGATCTCGGGCTCAGGGCGAAGGGAATAGTGCTTCTTGGAGCCGGCGATCCGGTGGTACTCGTTTCCGTCGACTGGATAGGTATAGGCAGTGAGTCAAACCGCGAATTCAGGCGTGCACTGGCTTCAGCTGCAGGCACAACATCCGAAAGGGTTGCAGTTCATACAGTGCATCAGCACGATGCGCCTGTAGGAGATATACGAAGCGATTTTGTCCTGTCTGTTCTGCACAGGCTGGAAATGGCTGTTGTGACCTCGATGAAAAAAGCTCAGCCGGTAACACATGTGGGGCTGGGATCGGCTCCTGTTGAAAAAGTCGCTTCCAACAGAAGGATCCAGGGCCCTGATGGCAGGATACGCGCAACCCGTTATACGGCAACGGCAGATCCCTTGCTCAGGGCTGAGCCGGAAGGCCTTATAGATCCAAAAGTATCGGTGTTAAGTTTCTGGAACAATGACAAGCCTGTGGCTGTTCTCAGCTTTTATGCAACACATCCCCAGAGCTATTACCGCCTGGGGATTGCCAATCCCGATTTCCCTGGCATTGCACGGTTCTACAGACAGCTTGCAGTTCCTGATGCCATGCATATCCATTTCAACGGAGCCGGCGGCAACATCGGAGCAGGAAAATACAATGACGGTTCTCACGAAAACCGGGTTGTCCTAGCCGAACGGCTGGCTGCCGGGATGAAACAGGCATATGAATCAAGCATCAGGGAAAAGATCACACCCGAAACGGCAGGATGGAGCACGGAAACCGTTTCTCTGCCTGTCGACAGCATTAAAGATGCCAGGGTCAATTCAGAGTTCCTTAAAAGATTTACAATCTCCGAGAAATTTGATATAGGATGCCTGTCGCTCGGAAAATCGAAGATACTGTTCATGCCGGGAGAACTGTTTGTTGAATACCAGCTTGCGGCCAAGGCGATGCGCCCTGACCTGTTTGTGGCAATGGCAGCATACGGCGACTACAGCCCGGGATACATCCCGACGGCAGATGCCTTCACCAGGGGCGGTTACGAGGTGGATGTTGCACGGCTGGATCCATCGTGCGAAACCGTGCTGATGACAGCGATGAACAAATTGCTTAAGGCAGGGAAGTAGAAGAATACCCTGATAAGTACTCCTTACCGACTAATAAATCTTTGAACAATGAAGAAGTTATTCCTTGTAATATTCATGCCATTACTCCTGCTTGGAGATTACCTTCAGGCACAGGAAAAACCCGGTTTCAATAAGGAACAGTTTTACCCTTTCTCCGTCTGGTACAGCGGAGGCAAGGAAAGGGCAACGATGCTTGCCGAAATAACTCCCGGATCAAGGGAAGAGTGGAAAAAGGATATGATGCAGATAAAATCACTTGGATTCAATTCGGTCAAGACCTGGATCGAGTGGTCACACTGCGAACCGGCAAAGGGAAAATACAATTTTGAGAACCTTAAGATCATACTGGAACAGGCACAGGAGTTAGGGCTGAAGGTGATCATCCAGGTCTATGGTGAATCGGCTCCCGACTGGGTGGGAAATGAATTCTCCGACGGATTGTTTGAAGCTCATAACGGCGACAAGATCAAACCCCAGGTTGCTCCCGGATATTGCATCGACCATCCGGGTGTAAAGGAGTTTTTTACAAATTTCTATAAGGAAGCGGCCAGAATAGCGGTTCAATATTCTAGCTTTTACGGATGGGACCTGTGGAGTGAACCGCACATAGTACAGTGGGGATGGCCCGCCTGGATACCCGATGCACAATACTGTTTCTGCCCGAACACCCAGGAGCGGTTCAGGCAATGGCTGAAAACAAAGTACAGCACGCTTTCGGAGCTCAACAAGGCATGGTACAGGAATTTTGAGAGATGGGAAGATGTTGAAGCCCCGCGCTTCGGGACCATCCTTACATACTCCGACTTCATGGACTGGAAGAACTTCATGTACCAGAAAATGGCTGAAGACCTCAAGCTAAGGTATGATGCCGTCAGGACATATGACAAAACCCATGTTGCAACAGCCCATGCATCGCCTGTTTCGTTATTCTCTTCGCCTTACGGGTCAGGAGCAGAGGATGATTTCCTCATGTCGGCCCAGGTTGACTATTACGGTTTGTCGCAATATCCCAAGCACAATCTTCCCGGCGACTGGATTCCCTGGAGATTTATGGCAGCTGCCGATTTCTCATACAGCGCCAACAGGAAAAACGGAGGTTACTATGTGGGAGAATTTCAGGCAGGATTTGGCACTGTCGGACTGAACATCAGCGATCCGGTTACACCCGACGACCACAGGATCTGGACTTTGTCGAGCCTGGCTACCGGTGCCAAGGGAATTTTCACATACGCCTACTATCCGATGTCATCGGGATATGAATCAGGTGGTTACGGACTGGTCAACCTGGATGGGTCCCTGACCGAACGGGCTGTCGAGCTGGGAAAGCTGGCAAAGATTATCGACAATAACGGTATTGTCCTCAGCAAAGCCAAACCGGTTAAGCCTGAAATCGCGCTGCTCTATAACCCATGGTCGCAAATGGTTGGCGGCACCCGCCGGACCACACAGGAGGATGGTCATATCAATTCATTAATAGGATATTACCGGTTCCTCTCCGACCAGAATATCCCTGTCGACTTCATCCACAGGCTTGAACTGGAATCGGGTGACCTGTCGCAATACAAGCTCATAATCGTGCCCTACGCACTCATGTTCAACAAAAAAGCTGCCGAGAGCCTTAAAGAATATGTTAAAAACGGCGGCTGTGTGGTTTCAGAAGCAAGGCTTGCATGGAATGATGAAAGAGGATATTCATCAGATGTAATACCGGGGCTTGGATTGAGCGAAGTTTTCGGAGTAAGGGAAAGCAAAGTTCAAACCCTGCCGAAAGTACCGATGCTTGTGACCGATAACTCCCATGAAGTAATGTCGCATCTGAAGCCAGGCAGTTTCATCACCGGATCACGTTTCGCCGAGTCGCTCGAACCACTGCCAGGAAATAAATCGGTAAAGGTCCTGGCCACCTTCGAAGATAAAACTCCGGGCATCGTCGCATCTGACTATGGAAAAGGCAAAACAATATTTGTCGGCTCATTTCTTGCCATGGCAAACTCGCGAGGGTCCCTCTGGGATCAGTCGACTCAGAGGCTTGTGGTCCAGGATTCGGCAAATAAGAATGTCAACGAATTCCTTCTCGGTCTTGTGGACTGGGCAAAAATTGAAAGGCCCTATATTGTGGAACAAAGCGGGCAGACAGGGAATCCCCTGGTTGTCAGGTTGCATGAACATGCCGGCGGCCTTGTGCTGTATGTGCTTAATCACGGCAAAACCACCGAAAAAGCCACCATCAGAATAAAGGCAAAGTCTGACGGGAAATATGCCCTGAATGAGATCCTGCGCGACAGGAAAATCAATGTCGCATCCTCAAAAGGCGAGATCACAATAAACACAAACGACATCCCTGTGAAGAACGGTGAGGTCTGGAAAATTGAAAAAGCCAGATGAGATCCCTGCTGATACTGATCGCCGGTCTGATCTTTTTTACCGGGGTCCGATGCACCCATTCGCAAAAAATTACAGAAAGCCTGAAGGTAAGCCACGGAGCAGTCAACGGAGCAACAGTAACAAGGAACGGACATAATCTGGTCGTTTACGGCGACCCGGATAAAAAGCTTCGGAAAGCTGATATGGTGCTTTTTACACATCACAGAAGAGATGTGATATGGGCAGGAAGGGATCTTGTCGAGAATGGTGCTCAGGCAATAATCCCAATTTTCGAAAAACCGTATTTCACAGATGTTGATTCAATATGGAATGATTATTCCCGGACAAGATTTCACAATTATTATTGCCAGACCACAAAAATTGCTGCAGAACCATTAGAAGCCAGCAAAACAGTCAGGGGTGGAGATGTCCTTAAATGGCAGGATACCGAGATTAAGGTGCTCAATACCCCGGGATATACAAGAGGATCTGTTACCTATACAATGGATCTCGACGGTAAAAAATATGCCTTCACAGGAGATCTTATAAGCGGTGACGGAAAGATCCCTGACCTGTACAGCTTTCAGGATTCTTTGGACAGCATTGCCGGATACCATGGATATGCAACAAGACTTGGACAATTGATATCCAGTCTGAAACTAATTGCCGGTCAGAAACCTGATATAATAATCCCTTCAAGAGGAGAAATAATAACAGATCCCCAGGAATCGATTGCGAAACTGATTGGAAGAATCCGTGCAGTTTACAGCAACTATTTGTCAATCAGCGCCTATCGCTGGTATTTCCCCGGGAGGATGCAAACGATGTCTGATCATGTGATAGGTGAAAATGCCGCAATCCCATCCATTGCATATGCTGATGTCCTCAAAAGCAATCCTCCTTCATGGTACAGGCATATAAGCAATACAAACCTTGTTGTAAGCGACGATGGCAGCGCCTTCGTCATCGATTGCGGGACCGAAAATGCCTTCAGGGAGATCAGCCGTCTTACAGATTCAGGATCCATTAAGTCAATTGACGGTATTTTTATCACCCATTACCATGATGATCATACAGACTTTGTTAACAAAATCACAGAGAGATACGGATGCCCCGTGTATGTTACACCTCAATTAAGGGAAATCATTGAAAAGCCTTCGGATTTCAACCTTCCGTGTCTTACTCATGAACATATAAAAGACCTTAGAATAGTGGAAGATGAAAGCAAAATGACCTGGAAGGAATTTTTTCTCACATCTTTTTACTTCCCGGGGCAGACCATCTACCACGATGCGGTTTTAATTGAAAAGAATAACGGTGAAAAAATATTCTTTACAGGAGATTCCTTCACACCGTCAGGGATTGATGATTACTGCCTTCTTAACCGGAATCTTCTGCATCCCGGAACGGGATACTTCAAATGCATCGATATCCTGAAAGAACTTCCGGAAGATGTTCTTCTTTCAAACCAGCATGTTGAGCCCCTTTTTTCATTCTCTGACCAGCAGCTAAAGCAGATGGAAGATTCATTAAGAAAAAGGACTGAATTATTAAGGGATCTTATCGACCAGGACAATATCAATTATGGCGTTGATGAGCAATGGGTGCGGATTCATCCCTACAGCCAGCAGGTGTACCGCGGAAAGGCTGCAGTATGCACTGTGAAAATTTTCAATCATTCCGATTCAGTCACAGAATATACGCTGGAACCGGATATGCCTGAAGGTTTCAGGGTTGAACCTGAGAAAAGTACCGTAACCATCAGTCCTCAGCAAACAGGCGAACTGACTTTTAGAGTCACTGCATCTGAGAAAGTAAGGCCGGGGATACATATCATGCTTGCCGATGTAAAAACCGGAAACAGGATTTTAAGAGAATGGTGCGAAGCCATTATTGAGATAACTCCATGAAAAATTGAAAATCTTAATATAAACCATAATGAAACCTTCACAAGAAACAACTCGTTCCGCCGCTAAGGAAGGCAACGGAAAGAAAGAAAATCCGGATTTACGGTCAGCGCTTTCAAGGAGGTCATTTATCAGTAAGGCAGGATTTGCCGCAGCCGGATTGGGGCTGATACAGCTCGGTTGTGCTGCCGGAGCAAAAACGATACAGACGGCTTCCGCCGACAAGCCCATAAGCGGATTTGAAAGGGCGCCCGACACCGGGATTTCGGAGGGATGGGTTCCATTCAGCGACCGTAAGATTCGTGTAGGCATCGTGGGTTACGGAGTTTGCAGGTTCGGAGCCGATTTTGGTTTTCAGAACCACCCTAATGTGGAAATAGTTGCGGTTAGTGACCTTTTCCCCGACAGATGCGAAGCCCTGGCCAGGGCATGCAACTGCAACAAGACCTATCCTTCGCTTGAAGAGCTTGTCAAGGACAGCTCCATCGAGGCTGTCTTCGTTGCAACCGACGCGCCAAGCCATGCAAAACATGTGCTTGAGGCGCTCAGTCACGGAAAGCATGTCGCATGCGCGGTGCCTGCGGTTTTCGGCTCACTGGAAGACGCTGACAGGCTTTATAATGCAGTTAAGTCGAGCGGTTTGAAATACATGATGTTTGAAACCTCCTGCTTCAGGGAAGATCTTTTTTCGATGAGAAGGATCTATGAGAACGGAGGCTTTGGAAAACTTGTATATTCCGAAGGAGAGTATTTTCATTATATGGCGGAGCCTATTGATTCCTACAAGGGATGGCGTATAGGCCTTCCCCCACAATGGTACCCTACCCATTCAAATGCATATTATGTCGGGGTCACCGGAGGAACATTCACAGAGGTGTCATGCATCGGTACCAGGGGAGTTATAAAACACCTTCAGCCTGAAAACAACATTTACAGAAATCCGTTCGGAACAGAGATCGCAAATTTTGAAACCAGCGAAGGAGGCGCTTCAAGGATGGGTGTAAGCTGGGATACCCCGGGGGATGAAGGAGAAAGAGGAAGGGTGCGCGGTCAGAGAGGATCGTTCAACGGGAAATATGAGGGGCTCGATTCTGCCCTGCCCGATCTTAGAAGACCTCCCCTCCCACCCGGCGTGCCGGCAGGAGGACACGGAGGATCGCACGGGCACCTCATGAATGAATTTGTGCTTTCAATCCTTCAGGACCGCAAGCCACTGGTCGACATAGCGACAGCACTGAATATAACTGTTCCTGGAATCGTTGCTCACAAATCGGCCCTGAAGAACGGGAAACCAATGAGAATACCTCAATTCAGATTATAAGAAAATTATTTAGTTCCCGGGACCTCTATTCCAAACACCTTTGCCATGGTGAGACCATAGCATTTCTCCCTGGTTACTTCATCAACACCGCAGGCATCCAGGGCCTTGTTGAATCTCCGGATGTTTTCAATTAAAGCTTCCGGTCCTTCATCAGTGGCGAAAAGGATCTTCTCCCATGCTGGCACTGCATCCTTGGGCATGTGAGGCTTCCCTATGGCGTCGGTCCACCACAGCCATTGTGCCCAGAAACGGGGATCATTTTCCTTCTTGATAAGTGAAGATCCGGAAAGGTCAAAATAAAGATTCCCGTTCCTTCTCGTTGCCTCTGCCGCTTCCTCATACCACGGATTTCCGAAATGGGCTGCATGTATAAAAAGATCAGGATGTGTGGCTGCGACATCGGCCAGGAATGAAGGACGGAGATGTGCCATCATCCCATTCGACAGATTTCCCGTATGTGGTGCAACCGGCATTCCCAGCTTTTCGGCCAGAGCCCAGATGGTATCATATCTGGGATCATTGTAATCCCATCTTCCCGTGGCAAACAGTTCACCCAGCCCCCTGAATCCCATAGCTTTAACACGCATTATGTCGTCTGTGACGGTCGAACTGTTTATGTCTATTTCTGCATAAGGTATCACACAGTCGGGATGAGCTTTTGCAAAAGCGATGCCTCTGTCAAGATCTTCCATCGACATCAGGAGGCATGCCATGGCATTGTTCTCACCGTAAATTTTGAGAAAGGATTCTTCCCATTCATCCGTCGCCTCATAATGCATGTGTGAGTCTATGATGAAAGGAGGCCTGGAGTAATTTGGACTGAGTTCGGCTGATTCCCTGCCACCGCCGCAGCCGGTTACAACTGCGATAATGAATAATAAAACAACCTGTGGTTTTCTCATTTTGGATCTCTGTTTATATTAATATATCTTATTGATATCATTTTGATATCATTTTGATATCATTTTGATATTATTTTGATATTATTTTGATATCTTTTTGATATCATAATATCGTCCCTGCAACTTTGGAACTTTGGAACATATCCGTTTCTCGCAGATCTCGCAGATTGTTGCAGAAAACGTCGTCCAATCTTCTCCGGTCTTCCATTTTTTGTTTTACCCCCCATCCCCCCAAAAGGGGGGGGCTAAATCACTGTACTACAGTTAATACTGATTACTGATTACTGAAAACTCACAATCTCATATCTCACATCTCATCTCTTTGCTCTACGCTCATCGCTTGGACTCGTCCTAAAAAAGGTTGACAGTTTTTTTGTTAATACTGATATAGGTT
>CAZTDW010000049.1:0-20862 GCA_964611835.1 uncultured Rikenellaceae bacterium
TCGACCGGTGCATGGAGAGTGCCGCGTACCGGATTATGGTGGGATCGTGAATGTCCCCAGGAAGGAGAAGCCCCGACATACGGAGGCTATTATACGCATGAACAGATAAAAGAACTGGTGGAATATGCGGCTTTCAGGAATGTGAATATACTTCCCGAGATAGAAGCTCCGGGGCACAGCCTAGCTGCAATAGCTTCTTATCCGTATCTTTCATCTACAGGGATTCAATATAAGGTAAATCCGGGATGCAGGTTCTATACGATCGAAGACAACTCGATCTGCGCAGGAAAAGAGTCTTCATACGAATATATGGATAAGGTACTTACAGAGGTGGCTCAGCTTTTTCCGTTCGAATATATACATATAGGCGGAGACGAATGTTATAAGGGATTCTGGAAAAAATGTCCGGACTGCCAGAATAAGATGAGGGAGAACGGGCTCAAAACAGAAGAGGAGCTGCAGAGTTATTTTATTAAGAGGATGGAAAAAATAATCGAATCGAAGGGGAAAAAACTGATAGGATGGGATGAGATACTTGAAGGCGGACTTGCTCCGAATGCCGCTGTTATGAGCTGGCGGGGCATGCAGGGAGGAATAACTGCAGCAAAGGCTCAGCACCATGTGGTAATGTCGCCGGTCGATTATGCATATCTCGATTTCTACCAGGGTGATCCTGCAATAGAACCTCCTACCTATGCAATGCTGCGTCTTAAGAAGGTCTATGAATTCGAGCCGGTGCCTGAAGGCGTTGATCCGGAGTATATTCTGGGAGGACAGGGTAATCTGTGGACCGAAAGCGTTCCTACTTTCCGTCATGCCGAATATATGCTCTGGCCACGGGCTTTTGCTCTTGCTGAAGTACTCTGGACAGCTGCAAATGAGCGGCAGTGGAGCGATTTCGAAAAACGTATTGAATACAATCTGAAACAGCTCGATCAGTCAGACATAAACTATGCAAGGAGCTTTTTCGATGCTATAATTATCCCTTCCAGGGATGACAATGGAAACCTGCTGATCACACTTGATTCAGAAGTCGAGGGCATCAGTTTCTACTATACTTTCGACAATACCTTACCCGATGATCATTCTCCCTCATACATTATCGGAGAAAAACTAACGATACCAAAGGATGCCGATACTTTCAGAGTCATAACATACAGGGATGGAAAGCCGCTCGGAAGGATAATAACAGTGCCGTTGAGCGATCTGGAAAGGCGTATACCTGCCAAATGATAATTGTTTGTATATGAGTAAATTAATTTCATTTATTATTGTTCTGCTGTTGTATGTTCAATGTTCATCTGACAGGCAAAATAAGATGCCGGGAAAAAGATTGGGGAACGATTATTACGGTCAAAATTAAGATAATGAAACCCACATGATTGATTAAAATCACAAACACGTATAAATATAATTTACAACCGAGCTTGCGAGCTCGGCGAAGCCAATCATGTGCAGTTCCATAATACCATTAAAATCAAAATTTTATTATGATGAAAACGAAAATGATTCTTCTGCTTTTTCTGGCTGCTGTGTCATGCGGCGAACCTCATCTGACAAACATCTCAACAAATGATGCCCTTGTCAGGTACAAAGACCAGCTTGAAGGCCGTAACTTCATTATTATTCCTGAAACACGTTCAAATATCCTGAAATGGTATGACAGTATTCCTGATTACAGGATACCTGATGCTATAAGCAACAGATCCTTTAAAATGGAAGCACAACCCGGTGAATATCTGGTTTTCCAGGCAGGTGTATGGGCAATTGTGTCAGAGGTGCCGGATGTAAAAGTCTCTTTTTCAGATCTTTCAGGAAGCGGAGGAAAGATCATACCTGCTTCAGAATTGACATGCTTCAATACGCAAGGCATAGGTTTTAATGGCAAACCTTTTACAAAAAATGTAAATATTTCAGCCGGCAGGATGCAGGTCCTGTGGATGGGAGCAGACCTTGACGGAGTTGAGCGTGGTGTCTACAAGGGTTCTGTTATAATATCATCGGGAGGATCAGAACAGACCCTGAACCTTTCTCTTCAGGTTAAAGGAGAACCTGTTGCTGATCATGGATTTGATGAAGGGGAGAGGCTCTCAAGGCTCGCCTGGCTTAATTCAACAGCCGGAATGGATAATGAGGTTACAGAAGGCTTCATCCCGGTTAAGAATGAGGGTAACAGGTTAAGCATTCTAGGCCGCACTATTACTATTGCTGACAATGGCCTTCCATCCTCTTATGTCAGTTATTTTGAATCCTCAAATCAATCTTTAAATGAAAAGGGTGAGTATGTTGTTAATACTCCTTTCAGATTTATAATTGAAAAACAGCAGGGTGGAATTATCAGACTTGTTCCAGGAGAGATGGTTTTTACTGATAAATCCGATGCCGGTATAAACTGGAGAGTCACCAACTCTTCGGAAGAAGCTGATCTTGAGGTTTCCGGGCGCCTGGAATTTGACGGATTTGTTGATTATTCCCTGAAGTTGACTGCAAAAAAACCGCTGGATATAAGGGATATCCGCCTGGAGGTTCCTGTAGTTAAGGACAAGGCTGAATATATGATGGGTCTGGGCCATGAGGGTGGATTAAGAACTCCCGGATGGAAGTGGAAATGGGATGTTTCAAAAAACCAGGATATGCTATGGATCGGATCAGTTACCGGAGGGATCCGTTTAAAACTGATGGCAGAGAATTATGTCAGGCCGCTAATCAATGTCTATTACAAATTTGGCCCCCTTAAAATGCCTGATTCCTGGGGTAACGGAGGTAACGGTGGCGTTGACATAACAGATATCGCAAACAGCGTCAACATAAAAGCTTACTCAGGAAAACGCACGATTAAGGCGGGAGAGGTCTTGAATTATGACTTTGAGCTGCTTCTGACTCCCTTCAGGACCATCGACAGGAATAATAAGTTCAATGACCGGTACTATCACGGAGGAGGCGCCTCAACTACATTTAAGATAGATAGTGCAAAGAAATATGGTGCAAACGTTATTAATATTCATCATGCTGAGGATATATATCCTTTTATAAACTATCCGTATCTCGATGCAAATGTTCCTGAGCTGACAAGACTTGTTGCAGATGCCCATGATAACGGCATCAGGATGAAGTTCTACTATACAACAAGGGAGTTAACTAAAAACCTTCCGGAATTCCGGGCCTTTTACAGTCTGGATGGAGAGATCATTTTCCCGGGACCAGGTAATGATTCCAAAACCGTGATCAATCCCAAAGGGCCCAATGAATGGCTGGTTAAGAATTTAAGAGAAAAGTATATCCCCGCGTGGTATAATGAGATAAAAGAGGGTAAATTCAAGGGAGAAACTGATCTTTCGGTAATCACAACTCCCGACAGCAGGCTGAATAATTTCTATGTGGCAGGCCTGGAATGGATGGTAAAAAATATCGGTATCGACGGTGTTTATATCGATGATTCGGCACTCGACCGGTTTACCGTTCAGAGAGCGCGGAAAGTGATCGATGAGTACCGGCCGGAGGGAAGAATGGATCTTCACAGCTGGAACCATTTTAACGAATGGGCCGGATATACAAATTGCCTCAACCTGTACATGGATATGCTTCCATACTTCGACCTGGTGTGGATCGGTGAAGGCCGTGATTACAATCGAAATCCCGATCACTGGCTGATAGAGGTTTCAGGTATTCCCTTCGGGCTGCCGGGCCAGATGCTTGAGGGTGGCGGTAATCCATGGAGAGGAATGGTTTACGGTATTACCAACCGTGCCGGATGGGTTAAAAATCCTCCTCACCATCTGTGGAAATTCTTTGATGAATATAAATTTTCAGAAAGGGAAATGGTTGGTTACTGGGACAGGAACTGTCCTGTTCGAACCGATAATCCGAAAATTATCGCGTCAGTTTTTAAGGGATCAGACAACCTCATTATGGCAGTTGCCAACTGGTCTGATAAAGACCAGGCATGCAGGCTTGTTATCGACTGGAAAGCATTGGGAACAGACTCCGGCGCATCAGTCCTGGAAATTCCTTTTATTGAAGGCTTCCAGGAATCCGGAACCGTTGCACCCGGAGTTCCGGTAATGATAGAAGGAGGAAAAGGACGTCTTATTGTGCTGAAGATCAGATAAATAAATATCAACAAAACAGATGATATATATCAATTGTGTAATAGATATATATCAATAAGTAAATTGACATATGTCATTGTCTGGCTGCAGCAGCAGATGTCAGAGTATCTGCACAAATAGTATCCGATTTTCAAACGGATTACTTTTTTCTTATTTTTAAAACTTATATCTGAAATCCTCAATCCAAAATGCGCAATCCGAAATCCGCAATCCGAACTCCGCAATCCGCTCCCGATAGCTATCGGGACCGAAATCCGAAATACCATATATCTTTCCAATTCTAAATTATTGTAAACTCCCTGAACATTAAATGATCCTAAAACCATCAACATCAACCCGTCCTCAACAGGCTATGTGGCTGACAATAGGTACCATAGGCCTGTTTTTCTTTATTTTTGGATTTGTAACCTGGCTGAACGGCATACTTATTCCCTATCTCAAGATATCGTGCGAGCTGAACCATTTTCAGTCATACCTGGTTGCATTCTCATTTTATCTCGCTTATGTAATCATGGCAATACCCTCTTCATGGGTGTTGAAAAGGACCGGGCTTAAGACCGGGATGATGATAGGCCTTTTCATAATGGCCGGAGGTGCACTCTTATTCCTGCCGGCAGCAGCCACCAGGACATACGGAATCTTCCTTACAGGCCTTTTTGTTATGGGTACCGGTCTTGCTTTACTGCAGACTGCCTCAAACCCCTATATAACCATCCTTGGACCTATTGAAAGTGCGGCTCAGAGGATAAGCATAATGGGGATATGCAACAAGTCGGCAGGAATAATTGCAACATTTCTGTTCGGTGTGATGGCGCTTAACGACGGTGATGAACTTGTGGCAAAGCTCAAGACACTCGAAGGGGTGGAGAAAAATCTCATGCTTGATCAGCTTGCGGCAAGGGTCATCATCCCTTATCTTGGAATGGCCGCAATTCTGGTGGCTATCGGTTTAATGGTCAAATTATCAAGGCTTCCGGAGATAGATCCGGCTGAAAATAATACAGGGGGCACGAAGGATGATTTCAGCAACAGGAAATCAATTTTCCAGTTCCCGTTTCTTTTGCTGGGGGTGGTGGCGATCTTTTGCGATGTGGGCCTTGAGATCGTTGCAGGCGATACCATAATAAGCTACGGCATAAGCCAGGGAATACCGATTTCGCTGGCACGGCATTTCACATCATTTACAATGATAGCATCAATAATCGGATATACCATCGGGATAATTGCAATACCAAAGTATATTTCCCAGAGCAATGCACTGAAAATATGTGCAGTACTGGGGACAATACTGACTATAGCTGCAATATCGTCACCAAAAATGGTTTCTGTTCTTTTCATCGCATCGCTTGGCATGGCTAATTCACTGATATGGCCATCAGTGTGGCCTCTGGCAATCGAAGGACTTGGAAGGTTCACCGGTATCGGCTCATCGCTGCTTATTATGGGAAACCTTGGAGGGGCCCTTGTTCCGCTCCTTTACGGACGTCTTGCAGACATAATGGATCCCAAGATCGCCTATATCATATTGATCCCCTGCTACATATTTGTACTGTATTATGCCGCCTGGGGCCATAAAACAGGTAGATCCCGCATACATGCGGCATTATCCAGGATAAAAGACAAAAGATAAAAGTAAAAAGCAAAATAGACCTGTTGTAGATCCCGCATTTATGCGGGATAATCCTGAAAGAAAGTAAAAAGTAAAAAGGTAAAAGGTAAAAGTAGATCCAGCATGCATGCTGGATAATACAAAAAACGAAAACATCATTGGTTTAAATAAGAAAATTCCGACAGGTGATAAATGAATTATCAAAAGAACCGGTAAGGATTGGTCTGATAGGGACAGGTAAAAGAGGCCTTAAGCTGCTTGGATATCTTCTGCAGACAGATGGAGTTGAAATAACTGCTGTATGTGACGGATCGGTAACCGAAGCGGAAAAGGCTGCAAAGCTGTGTACTGATTATGGAAAGAAAAAGCCTGTGATTTACGGAGGTGAAAAGGACTCTTACAGAAAAGCTATCGGCAGCGGCAGCCTCGACGCAGTGATTATTACAACCTACTGGGATTCACACACCGAAATCGCTCTTCTTGCAATGGAGAATGGAATTTATCCGGGCATCGACGTGCCTGCCGCACAGACAGTTGAGCAGGCCTGGAAACTGGTGGAGACATCGGAGAAAACCGGCATACCCTGCATGATGCTTGAGAACTGGAGCTTCAGAAAAGATAATCTGGCACTGCTTAATATGAAAAGGCTGGGCATGTTCGGAGAGATAGTCCATTGCCATTGTGCCCATTCCCATAATTGTCTCGACCACTGGTTTTTTGACGGCGTGACAGGCGAGCCGAAATGGCAGGCGGAATATCTCAGGAAGTACAACAGGGATCAGTATCCGACGCACGCGGTGGGACCTGTCATCAGCTGGATGGACATAAACAGGGGCGACATTTTCACTGAGATTTTTACCATGACCACCGCTCCCAAAGGCATCAATGCCTACTTCGCCCGGAAGTTCGGAGCCGATCATCCGAATGCGGTGGCAAAATTCCGGCAGGGTGACATCGTCACTTCCCTTGTACGAACCCATTCGGGAAAAACTCTTGTGATAAATAACGATCTTCTTCTGCCAAGGCCTTATTCAAACCGCTGGATGCTCCAGGGCACAAAGGGAGTCTATTATGAGGAAAAAAGTGCGATCTATCTTGCCGGCCACAGTCCGGAATACCAGAAATGGGAACCATGGCAGCCCTATGAGGATAAATACAATCACAGGTGGTATCAGCAGGATTTCTCATCGCTCCAGGTAAGAGGGGCTGATTTTGTAATGCTCAGCAGGTTTGCAGAGGCAGTCAGGGCCAGGGGCCCCGTACCTCTTGATGTTTATGATTCAGCCGTGATGTCGGCAATAGTCGAGCTTTCGGAGATATCGGTCAGGGAAAACAGGCCTGTTCCGTTTCCTGATTTTACAAGGGGCAGATGGAAAAGCAACGAACCTTATTTCGCACTCTGATCAGTTTATTAATAAAACTCAATAATATGATAAAAATTCAGGCAAGTGTATCAAAAGGCTGGCTGCATAAGCATGGCGGATTTGATTTTACAGGCAAATACTATATGGATCCATATTTCAGGATGAAGCAGGATGAGGCATGTCACAACTTTATAAAAAAGAGGTTCCCTGATTATCCTCTGTACAATATGGAAGACAATCTTGTTCAGGCAGAATATGTGGTGCCTGATATGATGCTCGTTGGGGCAATTCAGCCCAATATGATCATTGCGGCTGCACTGGGTTCCGAGTTCGTCTTCGCTCCCGACAAGGATTCGGATGTGAAGGGATTCCCTCTGAAAGACATAAAAGATATAAACGACCTTCCCCCGGTATCTGAGACCACGGAGCTGGAGTTCATAGTCAATCTTAAGAACCAGTATCTTGAAGCAAAAGAAAGGTATCCGGAGTGCAGGGTGATACCTCCATTCTTCTGGGATACCTCGGGCAGGGCCACAATACACGGGATAATAACCACTTCGATGAAATTCATAGGGCAGGATATTTTTACACTTATGATGATGGAATCCGGCCTGGTAAAGGGTATCCATGCCTGGATAGCTGATGTTTATATCGAGGTCATTAAGTTCTTTTCAAAGCTGGGAGATATGCCTGTTACTTCAGTGCATGTCGGAGAGTGTTCGGGCACAATGCTCGACGAATCTTCCTACCTTGAATTTGTCACTCCCTATATAAACAGGCTGAGCAGGGAATTCGGATCAGTACGGCTTCATAGCTGCGGAAATGCAGATCATGTAATGAGATCCATATGCGCCATCGAAAACCTGAGCATAATTGATACCGGATCAGACACGTCGCTCGCACAGATAAGGGAACTTAAAGGCAGGGAATTCGAGATCAATGTTTTCCCTCAGGTCGATTATCTTACGGAAGGTGCAAAACCTGATGACATAAGGAATTGGCTCGAAAGGACCCTTAAGGATAACGATGGAGGCAACCTGAAAATCGCCTATCACCTTGAACCAGATTACAATCTTGAAAACTGCATCTATATACATGAGGAACTTGACCGCCTTGGATTGGTTAAAAAGGGTCGCCTTTACTAAATATTAAACCTGGAAATTTCTCAACCGTTTGAAAAACCGGAAACAAATGCAGAATCTCAAAAATGAACTGAAGGTATACAGGCAAAAGTTCTCGGATGAGCTTGACCGCATCCTTTCATACTGGATCAGATACAGTGTTGAAAAGGAAGGGAAAGGATTTTACGGGGCAGTTGATCTGGACGGTATCCCTGACCTGAAAGCTCCTAAGACCTCAGTGCTGAATGCAAGAATACTTTGGACATTTTCGGCTGCAGCCATGATTAACGGCCGGGCAGACTGCGCCGAAATGGCCGACAGGGCTTACAGGGTTGTCACGGAGGATTTTGCTGACACGTTACACGGAGGCTATTTTATGGAACTTACTTCCGGCAATGCAGTTGCAAATGACATAAAGCATACCTATGCCCAGGCTTTTGTCATTTATGCCCTTTGCAAGTATTATGAGTTCAGGAGGATGGATTCAACAATGGAAACTATAAGAAACTTCTTCACACTCCTTGAGGAAAAAGCAAAGGACAAATCAAATGCCGGTTATCTGGAGGCATTTACAAGGGACTGGAAGCTTTACGGTGAAAACCGGATGGCCGACAATAATGAGCCCAAATCGATGAATACCCATCTTCATGTTCTTGAAGCATGGTCGGCGCTATATAAGTTATGGAAGGATGAAACCGTAAGATCCCGCCTGGCAGAACTGATAGACCTTTTTTCAGAAAAAATAATCAGGGGCGACGGACATTTCGGGATATTTTACGATAATGCATTCAATGAATCGCCTGCATCGGCAGGCATCCGCTCTTTCGGCCATGATATTGAAGGCTCATGGCTTCTTCTTGAAGCTGCAGAGATCCTTGGCGACAGTGCTGTAACTGAAAGGATCAGGGAGATCTCGGTTAAGATGGTTGATGCTGTCGACAGGGTAGGAGTCGATAAGGACGGAGGTCTGTTCCTTGAATCGGTACGTTTCGGCAGCCATGTAAGGACGAACAAGCACTGGTGGCTTCAGGCTGAGACGCTGGTAGGGTTCATGAACGCCTTTCAGCTTACGGGAGATCCCCGTTACTGGGAAACAGTGAAGCTCTCATGGAATTTCATAGACAGCCATGTGATTGACCATGAGAGAGGGGAGTGGTACACCAAGGTCAGCAGGCTTGGAGTGCCTTATCTGACCGAACCGGAAGACGATCCTTCTCCTTATTACAGGAATGACAGGAAGATTGATCCATGGAAATGCCCCTATCACAACGGAAGGGCAATGATGGAACTGATCTCGAGAACAGACAATATTTTAAAAAATCCATAGAACATGAACGGATACCAGAGGATAGTTGCAGCACTTAAGGGTGAGCAGCCCGACAAAATTCCGGTGATGCTGCATAATTTCATGACAGCTGCCGCGGAGCTTAATATCAGCATGGGCAGGTTCAGGGAAAGCCCGACCCTGATTGCCGAGGCATTTATTAATTCTGTTGAAAAATATGGTCTTGACGGAGTCCTTGTCGACATAGATACAGTCACTCTTGCAGGCAGCGTTGGCGTTCCCGTTGATCTGCCCGAACATGAGCCGGGAAGGTCTCCTGGAGGATGCCTGACGGCCGTTGAAGATGTCAGATCTCTGAAACCCGTGAATGTGGAAAACTATAAATATATCCAGATATGGCTCGAAGCCGTCAGAAGGCTGAAGGATTATTTCGGAGACGAGGTTTTCGTCAGAGGCAACTGCGATCAGCTGCCTTTTTCCCTTGCGGGAATGATGCGCGGGACAGGCAACTGGATGACTGACCTTTATGTCACCGAACATTCTCTTTTGTGCGAACTACTTGAATATTGCACTGAGGCGACAAGCCAGTTTATCAGGCTTATGATCCAGACAGGAGCCGACATGGTTTCAAATGGCGATAGCCCTGCCGGACCTGACATGGTGCCGCCTGAGATCTATGAGAAATACGCCCTGCCATATGAGAAAAGGATCATTGAAGAAGCCCACAGAGACGGAGTATTTTACCTTCTCCATATCTGTGGTGACACCAGGACCATTCTTGAAAAGATGCTTCTGACAGGCTCAGACGCATTTGAAATTGATTACAAAACCGATACTCAGTTTGCCTGTGATACCCTGAGAGACAAGGCTACCTTCGCTGGAAACGTGGACCCCAGCGGCGTGCTTGCTCTCGGGACACCAGCTCTTGTTATAGAAAAAACAGAAGAACTGCTCAGAATCTTCTCGGACAACAACAGGTTTATCCTCAATTCGGGTTGTGCCCTTCCGTCAATAACCCCTGAAGAAAATCTCAGGGCATTCGTGGAAACTGCCAGAAGCTTCAGATGATAAGGCTGAGACAAGATATGAAATTCAGAACATTACTGATAACAATATTTTTACTCACTGGTGTCAGGCAGTTGATCAATGCCGGCGATCTGAACGGTTCTTATGATCATAACTCGGCAGGTACAGGAAAGTACTCGCTCGAAGATCTCGCATTTAACCTGAATTCAAGTCTCTCCCCTTCAAACCACCTGTGGGTGATGAGCGGATGGACCACAGTGACACCGGTATCCAATACCGTGATGGGAACGGGTGAATGCATCGGTCCGCCTATTGCCGGCATGGACTTCAGGCTCATGATGTCAGTTATGGCAAATAACCACAGGATTCCTGATACCGGCAGCACCGGAAAGGGAGATGTAGGACTGTTGTATTCCGGCGGGAAATGGCAGCCTGACAGGCTGATCAGATACGGTACATATCATTATATCGTGGATAATGAACTGATATCCTTTTCCGTAAGAAGCGACCTTATCCCGCTTTTCAACCGTACCGGATTGCTGCTGAAGATCGTTTTGAAGAACCGGACTGATAACGTTTTGAAAATAAAACTGATGCCTGAGGTCAGTCCGGGGAATCCTTCAATAAATCCGCTAAACAGCTGGACTTATGTAAGGCCACCAAAAGGTGATGCTGCAAAATGCGTTGGAATAAACCGGTGGACGAACGGATCAGTAGATATAAGGCTCATTGCCGGATCAGATTATGCGGAAATACCTTCCGGTGACAGCGATACGCTCCTTTTTGCCGTCTTATTTACGGCCAGAGATGAAACGCCAGAGTCATCAGCAGGTATAGACAGATGGGAGAGTGAGACTGTAAATGCCTGGAATAAACGCCTTGGCGTAATGCTGGCAAATATACCAGTAGTTGACAGCGATATTCCCGGGCTGAATGATTTTTACAAAAGATCACTGGTTTCAGGACTGGTATGCATCTGGGAAAATCCGGCTTTCATTTCCAATCCCTACATCTCCACGCTAGGCATCGACGGCGGTGGTATGTGTGCGTACATCTGGGATATAGGTGGGTATATACCTCAGATCATTACGCTTATGACGGGAGAAAAAACAGTGGAATATGCAAAAATCATGAAATCGGTTGACCTCGAAAGGTACTATGCATATACTCTCGACGGTTCAGGTGTTGGAGTTTCTTATTCATACAGTGTCTGGTCATTTGTCAACCTGGTATGGAACATTTGGAAAATGTCGGGACCAAGGACAGACTTGTATGAGGAAGCTAAAAGACTTGTTCTTGACAGTGAAAAACGACATGTCTCAGACAATGGGCTCATTGATTATGGCCTGCAGGTTAACCTGCTTGAAATGAGGAGTGCGGGATGGGAGCATTTTGTTGCAAGTCCGAATGCCGAACGGGCCTGGTGCCTGGAACGGCTTGCCGATATGGCGGAAAGGATCGGGTGTGACGGCAACTGGGTAATGGAATGGAGGAAAGATGCTGAAGAAATCCGGCTGGAGATACAGTCTGTATTATGGAATCCTGAGAAGAAGTGGTTCGACGCTTTATATCCGGATGGCCACAGGGAGACAGTATATTCCATACAGGCATACGACGCCATGAGGGCTGGAGCCTGTACGGAGAAGATGGAGAACGAACTAGTTTCATACCTGAGAGAGGGAGCTTTCCTTTTCCCATATGGAATATCGAGCATCTCCGCAGAGGATGAGGAACACTATGAGGTCAATGATACTGACTGGTCAGGAGGAGGTATATATATTGGCGATGGTGCTGAAATTGCAATGACAATGTACGAATCAGGTCGGCCTGAACTTGGTTTTGATATCCTGAAAAGGTTTTTCTGGCTTGGCAGGCATCTTCCGTATTACCCTCAGGAACATTATGTCGACCGCCCTGCCGTTCCTGCTCATAAAAGGGCAAATGAGATATCAGGCCTGACCGGGGCGCAGACAATCCTTTACGGGATGGCCGGCTTTGACCACAGGATCGACGGCTCTTTGTGGATTGATCCGCATTTCCCTGAAAACAGTTCCTTTTCAGCTGCCGGCTATGGATGGAAAAATAAAACGATAGATCTTTTCTATAATAAGGGTCAAATCAGGATATTACTTGACGGCAAAGAATTATATTCAGGAAACCAAAAGAAAATCAGGATTTTATGAGCTGGACCCAGGTAAATGATCCCCTTAATGGCATTGTGCTGTCAGCCCTGGCAGCTGCCATACCTGTCTTTTTTATATTCTGGGCTCTGATAATCAAAAAGATGAAAGGTTATCTGGCAAGCCTTCTCACTCTTGTCGTTGCAATACTTTTTGCAGTGGTAGTTTACAGGATGCCATTAACATTGGCGATGCTGTCAGGTTTTAATGGCATCCTTTACGGATTGTTCCCCATCTGCTGGATAATTATAGGTGCACTGTTCCTTTATAACGTAACTGTTGCCAGCGGGCAGTTTGAAATAATAAAGAGCTCGGTAGCTTCAATTACTTCCGACCGGAGGATACAGGCGGTGCTGATAGCTTTCTCCTTCGGTGCTTTCCTTGAGGGTGCTGCAGGCATGGGAACTCCGGTGGCCATCACTGCCGCAATGCTTGCAGGTCTGGGTTTCAATCCGCTTTATGCCGCAGGATTATGCCTTATCGCAAACACAGCACCGGTTGCATTCGGGGCGATCGGGATCCCCATTACCACGGCATCGCAGGTTTCAGGCCTTCCCGAGATGGCAATATCAATGATGGTGGGAAGAACGCTTCCTTTTCTTTCGGTGCTGGTCCCGTTTTATCTCATAGTACTGATGTGCGGCTTTAAAAGATCTCTTGAAGTACTGCCGGCAATACTCGTTTCAGGCATCTCATTTGCCTTTTTCCAGTGGCTGGTGTCAAATTATGTGAGCCCCATGCTTCCCGACATCATTGCAGGCCTCGCTTCAATTATATGTCTGATCATCCTTCTGAGATTCTGGAAACCCTCCTCGGAATGGCATTTTAAGGACCAGCAGGAGCCTGCTGCAGAAAAGCTTCCTTCATTTTCAAAAGGGCAGATATTGAGAGCCTGGTCGCCATTCATCGTAATGACTGTAATGATCGTTGCCTGGGGACTTCAGCCCGTCAAGGATCTGCTGAATTCAGCGGGACAGATAAAATTTGACATACCGGTCCTTAAGAATGCAATAATGACGGCAAGCGGAAGTGCGCTTGTTATCAGGCCTTTTGACTTCAACTATCTCTCAGCTGCAGGAACGGCACTGCTGCTGTCAGGGATCATTTCCGTCCCGCTGACGGGACTTCAGCCGGCAAAGGGCTTCAGGCTTTTCTTTTCAACACTGTACCAGCTTAGGTACACAATGATAACCATTGCTTCAGTACTTGGCTTTGCCTTCGTCACCAACTATTCGGGTATGTCCATAACCATTGCCCTTGCACTTTCGGCAACCGGAGTTCTTTTTCCTTTCTTTGCCCCGGTGCTCGGCTGGCTCGGAGTCTTTCTTACCGGTTCGGATACATCATCAAATGCGCTGTTCTGTAAGCTTCAGCATGCAACGGCCGTGGAGATCGGAGTCGATCCAGTTGTTACGGTGGCCTCAAATGCCACTGGCGGAGTTACCGGTAAAATGATCTCACCACAGTCAATTGCAGTCGGAACTGCATCGACCGGACTGGTTGGAAAAGAATCGGACCTCTTCAGGTATACCTTCAAACACAGTTTCATCATGCTTCTGGTGATCTGTGTTCTCACATTCCTTCAGGCTTACCTGATAACATGGATCATCCCTGATTACGAAGTTTCCGGTGAGACCGTAAGTTCTTCCGGCAGTACAGGCATGACCGGATTGATCTATCTGGCCGGACTGTCAGTTTTTCTGATATTATTAGGATTGATTGTTAAATTAACGGGTAGCAATAAAAGTAAAAATTAGTTTGTAACTTAATGACCTGTAAAATTGAGATACGGCAATAAACAATACTTCATAAAAAACCAATTAAAATTATCTGAAAGATGACTAAACGGAGGGAATTCATTAAGAAAAGCGTTCTCGGGAGTGCCGGGATAGCTGTTGGCGCTACCGGGTTTTCCGCAAAATCCTATAATTCCATTGCAGGCTCAAATGAGCGGATCAATGTTGCCGTGATAGGCATCAGGAACCAGGGAAGCGTGCATATCGACAGCTGGTGCAGCCTGAAAAACAGCCATAACGTATTCCTGAAAACCCTTTGTGATACCGATGAACAACTTTTCGGATCGCGTATTAAGATGGTTATGGACAAGTCGGGGCATAAGCCGGTGACCGAGTGGGACCTGAGAAAGGTGCTCGACGATAAGGAGATCCATGCCGTTTCCATTGCAGTGCCCAATCACTGGCATGCTCTTGCCACGATCTGGGCTTGCCAGGCGGGCAAGCATGTCTATATTGAGAAACCGGCTTCGCACAATATCTGGGAAGGCAGGAAAATGGTTGAAGCTGCACGCAAGACAGGGCTCAGGGTCCAGTGCGGCCTGAATAACAGATCCTCCTCGAATGTGCGGGAAGCAATAAAATTCCTTCATGACGGTGGCATAGGTGAGCTTTATATGGCCAGGGCTCTCTGCTATAAAGCCCGCGACTCATACGGGATGGCAAGAGACGGCCAGCCTCCTGCAACATTTCATTACGACATGTGGCTCGGCCCTGCTCCATGGCGTCCTTACAATGTAAAGAGAAGTCACTATGTATGGCACTGGTACTGGGATACAGGTAACGGTGATACCGGTAACACCGGACCTCACCAGCTCGATATAGCCCGGTGGGGGCTGAACAAAAATGAGCACCCGGTTTCAGTATATTCTACCGGTGGCCTTTACGGGCTTAACAGGGATGAGAGTAAACCTGAGAACAAGACCAAAGGAGTTATGGTGTATGGAGACGTTGAAGCCTATGGCTTTGATAAAACCACACAGGAGACACCGAACACCCAGACCTGCTCCTATAAGTATGCCGACGGAACCCTGCTGGAGTTTGAATGCAGGGGGCGTTTTACAAATCATGAAGGCTTTGATGGAACCGAAGTCGGCAACCTTTTCTATGGAAAAGAAGGATGGCTTCAGATAAGCGGAGATACATGGAAAGCTTTCCGTGGCAGGGAACGGACACCTTTTGCCGGGTCAAAACCGGTAACTGAAGCCAATCCCGCACCCAACTATGCCAACTTTCTCGATGCCATCCGGGCAGGAAACAACAATGCACTTAACGCCGATATATATGATGGTTTCCTTTCCACAGCCCTTCCGCATCTTGCCAATATCTCATACCGGGTTGGCAGAAGCCTGAAATTTGTTGGCGACTCGGAAAAGTTTGCAGATGATCCCGAAGCAGACGCCCTGCTGACAAGAATATACAGGATCCCATATGTGGTACCGGAAAAAATATAGGCTTTGCTGACGGCTCCTTCATATGATTTTTTAAAATTTAATATCAACCAGGTGATGAAATGCAACAGATGCTGGCTTGTATTCATGGCAATAATTTTGCTGCTGGCATGCCACTGGAAAAGTGCTGAGGCAATATACCAGGGAAAGCCCGATACAGTAACATTCATCCAGATAACCGATCCTCATTTCAGTAATATGACCGGATATCATCCGGTGTTTGTAAGGGAAAGGATCTGGTTCAGCAGGAGTGCAGGAATTCTGTCACAATTTCTTGAAACTGTTCCGGGAAAATATAATGCTGATTTTATTGTTGTTACAGGAGATAATCTTGATTTCTACGAGGCTGAAACGACAGCCGGCAGATTGCTGGGAACCCAGATTGAGCAATATTCGGAGTTTATTGGCAATAATCAAATCCCTATATACCTTTCCCTTGGAAATCATGACATTACAAGCTATATAGTCACTCCAGATTCAAACACAACCAACGACCAGCTGAAGGCCGAAAAAGCCAGGTCGGTCTGGATGAGAAACTTTGACTGTTTCAGGGAAGGAACCTATTACAGCCGTACTTTCAGGATTGACACGGTGGATTTCCGGCTTATTTTCCTTGATAACAGCTATTATGCCACGCAGGAGGTGTCTGACGGCGTGATGCAGTTTGTTATGGACCCTTATCAGTTGCTGTGGCTCAATAATCAGTTGCAGGCATCGCCTGACGATGTGGAGCTGATCTTTATGCATATGCCCCTGCCTTTCGCAAAGGCTTCCGACAAGGATATCCCGGTTGAACAGTTGTCGGAATACACCTCAAAGTCGAAATATTACAGTCTTCTGAATGTACTTGACTCAAATAAGGCAAATGCCAGGATCATCTTCGCCGGGCACAGGCATTTTAACAGTATTAACAATTATACTCTGAGGGAAGGCGGTACAATAACGCAGGTTATGACAGGAGCTCTATCGTATGATCCTGGCGCCTGGAGGATTGTTAAGTTAACTGCTGGAAAAATATTTATCAGCTATCCGGGAAACCCTGAAAGCGAATATGTCATTCCGATCGGCAATCAGCCATAGCATGATCTTATTAAGAAGCTATATCAGAATTCCTTTGTGTACTTCATGCCAGCCTTAGTTTTCCTTTGTGGTTTAACTTTTTATGTTTAACCACAAAGGAACCAAAGGTAACACGAAGGCACACTAAGGGATTACGAGCCAGCCTTTGAAAAATCCCTTTTTTAACATAATGAGTGGCCTGCAAATGAGGACTTGCTTCTTCATTTGTTAAATTTTTTTTTGAATTTGTTAAGATTTTTTGTGTTTGTGTTAAATTATTATTAAAGATTAGTTAAAAGAGTATTAACAAAAACATGTACATAATTAAAATCCATAATTTCGTCAAACCTAAACTATGAATCTAACCATGATAAGGAATTATTTTTCCTGTAAATCAAAATATGCCCGGCACGCTGTCCTCAGCATAATGATTTTATTGCTTGTGCTGGCGGGTTGCCAGTCAGGCAGCAAACCTGCCCGGGAATCAAGAAACACTTCTTTGTCAGTCCCTGCTGCCAATAATGATTTCTTTCAGGAAATCGCGAAGGGGATAGGACTCGATTTCGTTCACTGGATAGGTGACGACGATCTGATAAACATTGTTCAGTCTGACGGTGGAGGAGCGGCCTTTCTGGATTTTGACCGTGACGGATTTATAGATATCTATGCCTGTAACGGAACATGGATCGAGAAGTTCAGCAAGTCGGAAAAACCTGATGTGCTGCCTACCAATAAACTTTACAGGAATCTGGGGAATGGTACTTACGAGGATGTTACAAGGAAAGCCGGCGTGGGTGGTCCATGGTACACCATGGGTGTATCAGTTGCTGATTACAACAATGACGGTTATCCCGACATATTTTTGAGCAACTATGGTCCAAATGTCCTTCTTAAGAACAACGGCAACGGGAAATTCACTGACGTCACAATACGCGCCGGGGTGGCAGGTGGAAATGAGTGCAGTATCGGAGCGACATGGCTCGATTATGACAATGATTCATATCTGGATTTCTATGTTGGCAATTTCCTGACGTTTGATCCGGAATATAAATACTATTACGCACCTGACGGTTTTCCGGGTCCGATGGCTTACGATGCGCAGAAGGACGTACTGTATCACAACAACGGTGATGGCACCTTTGAGGACGTGACCGACAAAATGGGAATTGTCGATATTGACGGAAGAGCCATGGGCGTGGGATCTGCCGACATTGACGATGACGGCTGGGTTGATATCTACGTCGCCAACGACCATACTCTTAATTACCTCTGGCACAACCAAGGCGGAAAAAGTTTCATCGACAGGGGTATAATGTCAGGCACTGCCTTCAGCCAGTCTGGAGAGGCGACAGTCAGTATGTCGGTTGACTATGCTGACTTCAACGATGACGGTCTCCTTGATATGTTTGTATCGGATGATACATACTGTGCACTTTATGAGAATTTAGGCAACGGACTTTTTGCCGACAGGGGAATATCTTCGAATATCTCCATGGCAGCAGCGCAGTTTGTGGGATGGTCATCTTCATTTATCGATTATGATAATGACAGCGATGTGGATATTTTCAAGACCAACGGCGCCCTTAAACACCTCTACGGGCAGGAAGACCAGATGTTCAGGAATGAAGGAGCTGGAAAATTCAGGGACGTTTCCCTGGAGCTCGGTGACTATTTTCATCACGAGCTGGTGGGCCGCGGGGCCTGCATGGGTGATTACGACAATGACGGCGATCTCGATATTTTCGTAATTAATCTGAATGACCATTGTGTTTTTCTAAGAAACAATAATGGAAACCAGAATAACTGGATAATACTAAATCTGACAGGCACTGAGAGCAACAGGGATGGTGTAGGCGCAAGGGTCAGGGTGACCGCAGGAGGCAAGACACAAACAGCACAGAAAAAAAGCACCACGGGCTATCTGTCACAGAATGATCCGCGCATGCATTTCGGACTGGCTAAGAGTGAAGTGATTGACAGAATTGAAATAAAATGGCCCTCAGGAAAGATACAATCCCTTGAGAATGTTAAAGCAAATCAGATCCTTAATGTAAAAGAGCCCTAAATTCTTTGTTTATGACCGGTAATATATTAAAACTATTTCTGAAAATATTTACTCTTTTTCTTGCAGGTGCTCTTCTTGCCTCATGTGCCGGGAAATCGGTGAAGAGCGGGATGCTTATATTGACTGAGGCTCCTGAAATATCTCGAACTGCTGATTATTCGGAAGGTTTAATGTGGAGGTATCTGCCCGGCGCAAGAATCGTCGCAATCCGGATCGGCGAATCAGAGAATCCTATTATTCTGACAAAAGACTTTCATTCAGCATGCTTCCCTGAGATATCCTATGATGGAAAATATATGCTTTTCACTGCTCAGAAGAATGAAGGGGATACGTGGCAGATATGGGAAATGAACCTCCGAAACCTTAAGAGCAGGAATATCACTCCATTCATTGAAAACTGCACTGATCCGGTTTATCTTCCGGGAGAAAGAATGGCCTTCAGCCGGGAAACAGAAAATGACACTGTGGGAAGAGCACATTGCCTTTATGCCTGCAACCTTGATGGATCGGGTCTGCAGCAGATTACATTCAGCCCTGCCTCGAACTTTGCAACAACTGTACTTAAAGACGGCCGTCTTCTGACGGTCAGCACCACAGTGAAACCCGAAAAAGGCAATCCTGTTCTTATGGTAATGCGGCCTGACGGGACAAAAGCCGACATGTTTTATAAGGGAACAGCCACTAGCAAAGTGATCAGCAGCATAAGTGAAACAGATGACAGGCATCTGCTGTTTGTTGAAAGGGATGAAGTGAACCCGGACAGGGGAGACCTGGTTTCAATAAGCTACAACCGTCCGCTGCATACAAGAAAGAATCTGACATCAGGTATCGATGGCAGTTTTCGTTTTGCATTGCCTGTTACCCGCGACAATTTTCTTGTTTCTTACAGAAAATCTGAATCCGATACATTTGAGATTTACGAATTTGATCCCGCTGGAGAAAAGCTAGGGCGCCTCGTATTTTCTGATCCGGGTTATAATGCCATTGAAGCAGTAATTGCGGAGAAATATGAAAGACCCAAAAAGCTACCCAGCGAGGTGGATATGCACGTGAAAACAGGTCTGATCATGTGCCAGGATATAAATGTTTTCAATGAAGAATTGCCCGTCTCTTTCCGTGAGGCCCATACAGCCGGCAGAATTGAACTGACCGGAATAGATACGACTTACGGAATAGTCGAAGTTGAAGAAGATGGTTCATTTTATCTGAAAGTGATTGCGGACACCCCCTTTCAGATAAGGACTGTTGACGAGAGTGGTAATGTGATCAGCGGCCCCTGCTCATGGTTATGGCTCAGGCCAAATGAAAGACGCGGATGCGTGGGCTGCCATGAAGATCCTGAACTTGTTCCCCGAAACCAGCTTTCTCTTGCTGTAAAGAAACCACCTGTGATCATACCTGTCCATCTCACTGAGATCACGGAAAAAACTGTAGAATTGGAATGATTATGAAAGCTTTAAGTACAATTTTTAAAAAAGAAGGAAAATAAATCTTTTAAAGGGTTCTTACAAACCGATTTATTTACAATAATATAATAAAGATATTGTAGTGTGAAAAAGATCTATATTAAACTGATAATTATTGCGGGAATTGCGGGAGTGCTCTTGTTCGTTATTTATCCACGGTTTCATAAATGGGCAAGGGCACATGTGAATTATCAGACCGCTGTTGAGGACCACCCTCTAAATTGCCTGTCATGTCATCTTTAAACCCAGAAAACAGTCCTAATCCCAAAACTGATAAATGATGATTACTATTCCCATATAAATCTTTCTTTGTCGGCAGACGTAAAAACACTTA
>CAZTDW010000050.1:0-20585 GCA_964611835.1 uncultured Rikenellaceae bacterium
TATTTCAAACTTTATTATTTTTACAGAGAGAAAAAACATTACTCAGGATTGGTCTGATTTTTGTGATTAAGGGCAATAAAAATGCCTGAATGGATGTTTATAAACCGTTCAAACAGTGTAATACATTGTTCGATATTAAACACGGAATAACTAAATAATTTAACATAAATATGAAAAAGCTGTTTTTATTTTTCGCCCTGACATTTTGCGGTCTAATTTTGTGGGGCCAGCCGGCCATGAAGATTTCCGGTACCGAGCATGACTTTGGAAAGTTCAAGGAAGAAGCCGGACGTCAGAAGTATGATTTTGTTGTTATGAATACAGGAAACCAACCGCTTGTCATACAGAATATTGTTGCATCGTGCGGTTGTACTACTCCAGAATGGACAAAAGCGCCAATACCTCCCAAGGGCACGGGTGCCATTACTGCCATCTATGATCCTACAAACAGGCCAGGTCCTTTCAACAAAACCCTTTCGGTTTATACAAATTCAAAGCCTGAAGTGGTTGTCATAGTGCTAAAGGGAGAAGTGATACCGAGGGAAAAAACCCTGGAAGAAATCTTTACCTTTCCTGTTGGTTCCGTAAGGTTTGAAAGCAATCACCTGGCATTCACTAATGTCAAGAAAACTGAAAAGAAGATCCGTGTGATGCAGGTAGTCAATACATCAAATTCACCTGTCAAGGTTGAATTTGAAAGCGTTCCTGAACACCTTACGCTTAAAATAAAACCGGAAACTCTCAAGCCGGGTGAGAAAGGGATAATCGAAGGCACTTTCGACGCCACAAAGAACCAGTCGTGGGGCAATGTAAGCAATCTGATAAGGGTAAAAACAAACGGGGAGCTCCAGAATAATGTCTATTACTACGTATCAGCCAATCTTGTGGAGGATTTCTCCGGCCTTTCCAGGGAAGAAATGCAGAATGCTCCGGAATTCAAGCTGGATAAGACCACAGTTGATCTTGGAAAGATCGCAGGTTCATCCTCAAATGAGGTTGAGTACAAATTCACCAATACAGGAAAGAGGGATCTTGTCATCAGGCACATCAGATCCTCATGCGGTTGCACGGCAGTGCAGCAGGGAGTGCAGGGACAGGGTATTAAGCCCGGTGACTCAAGCTCAATCAAGGCCACATTCAATTCAGGAAGCTACAAGGGAAAAGTTACAAAGGCAATATATGTCTATACAAATGATCCTAAGAATTCAGAGGTGGTACTGATGGTTACTGCAGACGTAACCCAGCAGGCTTCCGCGAGCAAATAGAGAATAATTTATACAAATATCTGAATTATAGAGGGTGCCGTAAGAAATATGGCACCCTTTTCTTATTTTTGCACGAACATGCTTCATACAGATGGAGAAAAAAGAGGATTTCAACAGTGCAATTAAGGTTCAGCCGGCCATTACATATCTCCCGAATGTAAATCCCGGTGTGCTTACCGTTGAAGGGAAGAAGAAAAAAAGGAAGTATACTGCTGATGAATATGTTGAAGGAATAGTGTCGGGTAACAGGACCATTCTCAGCCAGGCAATAACGCTTACGGAGAGCTCGCTTCCCAATCATGCGGATATTGCGCAGGAAATTATCGGCAAATGCCTCCCCATGAGTTCCCGTTCGGTAAGAATAGGGATAACGGGAGCCCCGGGAGTCGGCAAAAGCAATTTTATTGAGTCATTCGGACTTTACCTTACAGGCATGGGCAAAAAACTTGCCGTCCTTGCCATCGATCCGAGCAGCGGACAGACAAAAGGCAGCATCCTGGGCGATAAAACCAGGATGGAAAAGCTAAGCGTTCAGGGAAACGCTTACATAAGGCCTTCACCGTCGGCAGGAACCCTTGGAGGGGTTGCCGGCAAAACTAGAGAGACAATAATCCTGTGTGAAGCTGCAGGTTTTGATACGATTATTGTGGAAACGGTAGGAGTGGGACAGTCGGAAACGGCTGTACGGACTATGGTCGACTTTTTCCTTTTGCTCCTGCTGGCAGGCGCCGGAGACGAACTTCAGGGGATAAAAAGGGGGATAATGGAGATGGCTGACGGTATTGCCATAACCAAAGCCGACGGATCAAACAGGCTTAATGCTGAACGTGCCAGGATATCGTTTCAGAATGCCCTGAACCTTTTCCCGGGAACAGGCTCCGGATGGAAACCCGGTGTGATGACATGCTCGGCTCATCAGAACACCGGCATTGCTGAATTGTGGGACAATATCATGGAGTACGTGGGGTTTACCGCATCAAAAGGCTGGTTCGATAAGCTCCGGAAGGAACAGGAAGTGGCTTTCATGCATTCACTGATCTCTGAAAGCCTCAATAATTCATTCTATAACAACGAAAAAGTAAAATCACTGATTATTGATCTCGAAAAGCAGCTTTATGAAGGAAGAATAACATCTCATAAGGCAGCAATCGTTCTCCTTGATAAATATCTGGGGAAATAAGTATTATAAACATAATTATATATCTTTGGGCAATTTTATAAACTACTGAAATAAAAGCAAAAGAGATGAAAAAATCATACCTTCTTCTGATCACCGCGATCCTTATGTTTTCATGTTCTTCGGGTCCTCATTACAAAATCACCGGTAAAATTGACGGGGCCGACAGTGTGACATTCCTTCTTCAGAAAAGAGTTGATGGCAGGTTAGTGACTATTGACTCGGCTTTTTCAAAAAAAGGTTCTTTCCAGATGAAGGGAGGCCCGGTGCGATTCCCCGAAATGGTGCTGCTTGCTGCCAAAGGCAGCAGGATGAGGACTACTTTTTATCTTGAGAACTCCGATATAGAGATTACCGGCAAGCTCGACTCACTGTTCAATGCCCAGATCACGGGATCAAAAACACATGACGAGTACAGGGGTTTTGTGGAATCAAACAAAGCACTTAGCGATCAGTATACAAGAGCATATAATGATTATCAGACGGCCTACCAGGAAAATGACTCCGCCAGGGTTAATGCCCTTGAAAAGGAAATAATATCCCTTCAGGAATCAATGATCAGCCTTCAGAAGGACTTTGTTAAAAACAATCCCTCCTCGTTTGTGTCTCCTTCGATTCTGTCGGGACTAAGCCGTGAAATGGAGGCAGGCGAACTTGAATCATTAATAAATGCTTTTGACACAGCTCTGAAGAATACCCCTGCTGTTAAGGAATTAACAGAACTCATTGCCATGATGAAACCTGTTTCGGTCGGACAGAAAGCCCCCGATTTTACCATGAATGATCCTGAAGGAAATCCCGTAAGCCTTTCATCAAAGGTTGGTCCAAAGCTTCTTCTTATAGATTTCTGGGCCGGATGGTGCGGTCCATGCCGCAGGGAAAATCCGAATATTGTAAAAGTATACAAGGAATTCCACAGCAAGGGATTTGATATCCTGGGTGTTTCACTTGACAGGGAAAGGGAGGAATGGCTCAAGGCCATTGAAGATGATAAGCTCACCTGGACACATGTTTCTGACCTGCAGTACTGGAACAATGCTGCTGCAAGGTTGTATGTTGTCAATTCGATCCCTGCAAATTTCCTGCTTGACGCTAACGGAGTAATTATCGCCCGTAACGTTCTTGGAAATGACCTTCATAACAAGGTAAAAGAGATCCTGGGTAATCAGAAATAAGCAATTCCGTTAAAGATCTTAATTTTCATGCTCCCCACCGGGCTTTAACTCCTCCAGGATAAAGCCCGTGCCGCGTATCGTGCGGATATCTATATTACTGTCCCCGGCCAGATATTTCCTCAGGCGGCTTATAAATACATCCATGCTTCTCCCCAGGAAATAATCATCTTCCCCCCATACTTCGTTTAGTATATCCTCTCTTGCCAGAACTTTGTTCCTGTTGATGATAAAATACCTGAGAAGCTGAGCCTCCTTGAGGGTTAGTTTTTCCCTGACCCTGCCGCAGACAAGTTCAAGTGTATTGAATTTCAGAATGGTCGATGAGATACTGAATTCATCATTCATCGATGAGTATGCTCTCTTCAGGATATTGTTTATCCTGAGTATCAATACCTCAGGATCGAATGGTTTGGTTATATAGTCATCTGCCCCGATTTTAAGTCCTCTTATAATGTCTTCCTTCAGGCTTTTTGCCGTCAGAAAGATCACGGGCAGTTCCGGCTGGGCCTGTTTTATCTGTTCTCCCAGGGAAAATCCGTCCATTTCCGGCATCATAACATCAAGCACGCAGATATCGGGCTTTATGCTTCTGAACAGGTTAATTGCCTCCTTCCCATCCCTGGCCAGCGTAACCTCAAAGCCGCTTATTGTAAGGTACTGAGACAGGATGTTCCCAAAATCCCTGTCGTCTTCCGCTAATAGAACTTTCATCAAATGGAATATTATTTATTTAATATGGAATTGACACCGTAAAAATACTGCCTTTTCCTGTTTTACTGCTTACAGACACATCTCCTCCGTGGGCTTCTGCGATCTTTTTCACATAATAAAGCCCCAGTCCCAGACCCTTGTATTTATGTATGTTTCCTGAAGCTGCCCTGTAGAATTTGTCAAAAATATGTTTCTGGTCGGCTTTTGAGATGCCGATACCGTTGTCGGAGATCTTTATGACAGCCTTATTACCGTCGGTATATCCCCTGATCTCTATCTCCGGATCCCTTTCTGAATACTTAACGGCATTCGACAGCAGGTTGTTGATCAAAGTGGTGAAATATACAAGATCGAGCTCGACGCCGTCAGGATTGAAATTATAGATTTCTCTTATTGATGCACAATGGCCGCACCCATTCTTGAAACAGACCACGATTTCACTTAACACATCCTCCAGCCTGAAGTTCTTTTTTTCAAGCTCAAACTGGGTCCTTTCCCACATGCTTATTTCAAGTATCATGTTTATAAGCTGGTTCAGGTGAACGCTCTGCTTGCCAATGATCCTGGCCGTATCAAGTATCCTCTGTTCATCGTTTATAACCTGAGGCATTTCGAGTGTTTTTCCGGCCACGGTGATAGTTGAAAGAGGTGTCTTCAGTTCATGAGTCATGTTGTTAATAAAATCGGTCTTCAGGTTTGAAAGCCTCTTTTCCATCATCAGATTCCTGTATGTGATCATGAAAAGTGCTGCTACCGCCAGTATGCTGAAGATGCTGAGGGCCAGAGGGAGTGATGTTTCCTTGAGCACAACCCTCTGTTTGTCCCTGAAGTCAATGTAATATTCAAAATCAAGCCGGAAGTTATTGTTTTCTGACCTGTCTCCCCTTACAAGGATCTGTGACGTTCCGGCGGGTCTGATCAGCCGTTTCTTCAGATCCTGTTTCTGCGACACATTGCCTGTCTGATCACTGTTTACATATACCGGGATCCTCCTGTCGTTGTAAATAAGTTCAAAATAGTTGATCTTGATGTTGTAGTTGAAATCTTTTTCAATCCCCTGCCTGTCAAAGTAATCTGACAGGAATGCGGAAAGATCCTGTTCCTGGTTGAGAACTCTGCTGACAAAATAGAATACATCTTTCTTCTTTATGTCAAGAAGCGAGTCATTTTTTGTGCCGGCCAGATCCCTGGCCGCTTTTGCCGAATAGCTGTTTATCAGTATGCGGGCAGTGTCGAAACCGTCAGTGCCCCATCTCCTGCCCATAAACTCAAGTGCATCCTGGGTATACAACCGGTACCTTAAATTGAACATTTCATCCTTTTGCCTCCATACTCCGCTGACAATTATGATCTGGGCGGCTATAAGAATAATGATCGACAGAATCCCCGGGAGCAGTATTGTATTCCTTTTTTTCATCAATACCGGTTTGATTTTCAAAAATATTCAAATTATCATTAACAGGAACAAGCTTATTGTACATTAACCTTACATTAACCCCGCATTAACAATGGGAAAGAGGCTTAGGCTGTAAATTTGAACTGAACATAAAAAGAAGAGGCAGCCATGAATAGATCAGTTTTAATTTTAGCAGCATTATTCCTCGTTTCAGCCTTATCTTCTTTCAGCCCGACGGCAGGACAGGCCCAGACTAAAGAAGAAAAGGAAAGGGAATACAGGATGCAGGAAGAAATCGATGCCCAGAAAAAGGCAATATCGGATCAGAAAAAATTGCAGGAACTCGAGGAGAAGGATATTGTAATCCAGAGAAAGGCAATTGACGAAGCACTAAAGAATGCACAGGAACAGCTTGAGGATGTAAGGAGGTACAAGTACATTTTCAGGGACTTTGAACCTGTGCATGGAATGCCATTCAGGTGGCAGAACTTTGAAAATACGGGAGAACCATTCATGTTCACTCCCGATGGTGATTTTTTCAGTGGTGAAATGATGGGTTCAAATGTTGAAAAAAGCACCTGGCAGTTATCCAAAAATATAAAGGAAAAGTCCTTTTCAAATGAATATACATTTGATATTGATCCGACAGCAAGTACTGTCGTTATGTCGGTAAATGGTGACTGCAGGTCGGGAGAGATACGCATAAAGATCTCAATGCCCAATGGCAAGACTTATTCAGATATTGCTATCGATGAGTTTGGAAATCTTAACTGGAGGAAGTCATTTAAGATATCTGATGAGGAAAACCGGGACAAGGCAGGGACATGGAAGTTTAGTGTCAAGGCCAAAGAAGCTTCGGGATTTTACAGGATATCTCTTCTAACCTATTAGTGTGTTTCATTCCTGGTTAAAGAGGTGCCTCAGAAGGGCACCTCTTTCATTCTATTCTGTCTGCCCGGTGACATGCCCGCCCTTAACGCTCTCCACCCTGACGGTATATTTGTTGCCGCCCTTTACGATCCACCTGACGTGTACCCTTCCGTAACCTTCAATATTTGATACCTCGATCCGCCGGGGATTTTTTTCCTGCTCAACGGCAAGATTCCGGTCAATGTCAGTAACTATCATACCCGCAATGACTTTGCCTCCGTCGAGATAAATATAATCGGGAGGATCGATCCGGAATTTGATGTTTGTTCCGGAGTGAGTGGGCATCATTTGGGTGTTGGCCACAGTAGCCGTTACCTCTTTCAGTCCTCCCGGGAGGTCCCTGACATTTATGGCTGATACCTCCAGTCTGGGCGTAACCCATGCATTATAGATGCAGAAGGCGGCATTCCTGTGTGCATCGCTTTCAAGAAGGAATCCGGGGTGGATCCTCCCGAAATTCTTGTTGAAGCCACCTATTTCTATTTTTCCGTAAACAGGATGATCAGCTTCTTTCCATGGGATAAAGGCGTCCTCGAAAAGAAGAAGCCTGTCAAATTCAAATTCATCGATGTTGGATGTGTCGTTGAACATCATGCTTTCGTTCCATAGCTCATTGGAAAATACATAGCTTCCCAGTGCTCCGTACCACCAGTCGAGCTCGCCGCCGTACACTGAATACATATCTTTCCAGATGGTAACGAACCTGTATCCGGCGATGATTTTCTCACCCGTTTTCCCTATCGAATTGATTACTTCTTCATCAGCCCTTGAAAAAACCTCCGTTCCGGTGTCGGGAGCTGAGGGACCCCTGAGGATCATTCCTCCGGAATTGTGAAAGGATTGTGCCCCGGTGATATTCCTGTGTTTCAGGCTGAAATCCCTTACAGCCTGGATTTCCGGGAATGAAAACGGATACTTGCCTGCACCCCACTGCACAATATTGGGTTCCCAGTTGAACCCGAAATCGCGGTTGGGATCATAGCCTCCCGTACCATCTTCATTGATAAGCCCGTCATCATCATTATCGATGCCCTCCAGGCCCAGGATCTCGTATTCGCCCTTCTCTCCGGGCTTTACCCTTTTCATCCTGCGCTGGTCGGCCGGATCGGCAATAAACCTTCCCTCCGGATTCTTCCTGCGCATCATACTGATGATCCCGTCATTGTTGAGATCATCATATGCGTCTTCATCATACAGGCCGTCACGATCATTATCCATGGGAACAAGACCCGACCGCGGCGAGTCGCCGGTATTGGGTTTATCCATGAAATACTGCCTTGCATCGGGATTGATGGTCGGCAGAATGTAAAAAACCTTGTCTTTGAGAAGCTGGCTGATGAATGAGTTGGAGCTGTACATCTCACAAAGATACCATGCGGTATAAAGAGCCATTTCAGTGCCCTGTATCTCATTCGAATGAATGTTGCCGTCAATATAGAAACCCGGCTTCCTATCCGGATCCCCACTATTCTTTTCTGAGATTACCAGGGCAATAATGTCCCTTCCCTGGTATGATTTGCCCACAGTTTCGAGAGTGACCAGCCCAGGATGTTCCCGGGCAAGTTTCCTGCAAAAATCGGTGATGCCATCATATGTAAAGTATTTATTCCATGATGTCATTACCTTCGGATCGGATGGCGATCCTGCAGCCTTGAAAAACAGTTCGGCATTCTGAGCCCCGGCCTGGAACAAAAATGACATCGCCAGGAACAATACCGGAGTTGCTAATCTTCTTGTCATTACAGTTATTTTGAATATTATCTTAAATCGACTGTCGTGCTTATGATCCCTGTATTGGCTGCACCCGCAGTTAAAGCTGCATCCCCCTTACCTGATATGAGCCAGCTGAATTCGGCTGTCTCATCACCCTGAAGGCGCCTGATCCTCTGCGTCTTCAACCCGCTGACTATTGTCTGGTTTTTTCCGGGTGTAAGCACAATCCTCATTATTCTTGTCCACATATTGTTATCACCCATTTCGGTGCAGGTGGCAAAAAGGCCCTTATTATGGACTTTCAGCGACAACCTGTAAATGTTTTCGCCGACGTTTTCGGATTTTACATCAAGGAACTCAAGCTCAGGATGCAGAGATGATACGGCAATCAGGAATTTGTAGTGTGCCCCGATAAGGTCGCTAAGCGTGTCGGCCGGAGGATTGACCATTAAAAACGGTTTGATGCCGCCAACCTCGACTTTTTTACCGGCGAAGCCGGGGTGCTTTACCTCTGTCCATGGTACAAAAACATCATTCATCTTATTCATTTCTGCAAATTTCAGGAAGGCTTCTTCACGGGTTTCCGACTTTTCAACGGGAAACCACCATCCGGGAGTGCTGAAGCTGTAGCGGCCGTAGTGATAATATGCCCAGTCCATAAAATTCCCCGGAGCAGGTGATGCTGCAGGAGCTCCTTTGGCACCGGTAATCTCGTGATACTTTTCCGACACCATTTTGTTGATGAGCTCATCCGATTTGAGGATGTGTGTCGTGGGAGTTGGTCTGCGCCTGAATGCCCTTTCCTCATCGGCACCCTGTTGCCTGGTCCTGTCAGTCTCCGCAGGTTCGGGCGACTTCATCGGCTGTCCAAGGTTGTCCTGTGGTCCGAAGGCGAAAACTGCAAAGACATTGAACCTGTCGAAAAGGAAATCAAGTACCGCTTTGGTTTCGGGTTCCGATATGGGATATGGCCCGGAATTTTTACCGAATTCCTCGTAGTTACGGGTGAGATTATTGTTGAAATTCACTCCTCCCTCGCCATCTTCATTAAATGATCCATCTTCATCGTTATCAATGCCTTCGCTGTAGATAAGATATTTCCCTTTCTCACCTTTGGAGAGATCAGCCCTGACCATTACCCTTTTATCGCTGCTGTTTTCAAGATAGCTGCCGGCAAGATCGTGGATCCTTATCTGTGTTATCAGGCCGTCGTTGTTAAGATCCTCGCAGGGATCCTCATCGGTAAGGAAATCCCTGTCTTCATCATATGGCCTCGTATTTACAATCCTTTCATATCTGGTTGACGCGAAATACTTTTCGGTGCCATCGGGCGACAGGTCAGGCAAAACATAGAATGTGATTTTCTCAAGAATGCTTTTTACTTCAGGCTGTGAATAGTCTTCCAGCAGCTTCTCGACAAAACCCAGTGCAAGTTCCTGTCCCAGCAGGTGATTTCCCTCGATACCGCCGCATATCACTATTCCGGGTTTACCGTCCCTGTTACCGGTACCTGCCGTAAGCAGCCAGATATCCCTGCCTCCGGCCGTTCTGGCGAGGGACTTAACGGTACATAGCTGTGGATATTTACCATGTAGTGAATTGATCCGCCGGGTGAGGGTTGCAAAGTCGGAGTACTTTTGCTGTGATGATGCCGGTAATATTGAAAGCCAGGCAATTATTAACAGAAAAACTGATCTTGAATGCATATTTATACAGTGCTTGGTTATTTGTCAGGCAGATTATTGTATTGAAGATCCAAAATTACTCATATTATTTTATTTCCAACACCTAAACCTTTTGTCGCGTTATGTGTTAAATTTGTACCCTAATGTAAAAATCCGGCGATGAAAAAAATTCTTTCTGTCATTCTTCTGTTGGTTTTTATTTCGTGCGGAAGAAAAGTGACTGAGCCGGATGAGAAGATCATAACTGTAAGCATAGGGCCTTTCAAATACTTCGTTGAGGCAATAGCCGGCAATGAATATGCTGTTAATGTAATGGTCCCTGCCGGTTCCAATCCGCATATCTATGAGCCTTATCCTGATCAGGTAGCCAGACTAAAAAAATCGGTTGCATATATAAGCAACGGTTTTCTTGGTTTTGAGATGACATGGCTCGACCGTTTCTATGAGATCAACAGGGAAATGAAAACTCTTTCCCTTGGTGAGGCCATTGATCCCATAAAACCGGAGCATCACCACGATGGAGAACATGTTGAGGGAGTTGATCCTCATTACTGGGTATCACCAGAATGTGCTTCCAGATTTACATATTCGTTGAAGGAGTTCCTTGCAGACCTCAATCCGGGCAACAGGGCGGTTTATGAAAAAAGATATGAGGAATTATCAGCAAAGATCAGAGTGATCGATGAAGCCATGAATGAACTTGCCTCGGTTTCAGGAGGGAAAGGTTTTATGATATATCATCCGAATCTTGGTTACCTTGCGCGTGATTACGGATTTGAGGAGATTCCGGTGGAGAATGAGGGGAAAGAGCCTTCGCCGGCGAGAATGAAATACCTGATAGACCGTGCAAAAAGTGATGGCCTGAAGGTGATAATGGTTCAGAAGGAATATGATACAAGGAATGCCAGGGCAATTGCTTCTGAGACGGGAGCAAGGGTTGCTGTTATCGATCCCTTGTCGGAAGACTGGTATTCATCTGAACTGGAATTAATTGAAATCCTTAAGGAAAGCTTTAACGGGAAATGAACTGACTTCCATATGGCAGCCTGCTTGTTTGAAATGAAATCTCTTTCTGTATCCTACGGCGCGGACCTGATACTTCAGGATGTCGATTTCAGGGTATATGAAAATGATTTTGTAGGTGTAATCGGACCTAACGGCGGAGGCAAAACCACGCTGCTGAAGGTTATTCTGGGTCTTGTCAGGCCCCTTAAAGGGAAGCTTCTGTTCGGCGAGGAACTGAAGAACAGCAACAATATCGGATATCTGCCCCAGATCTCAACGGGTGACAATAATTATCCCGTCAGTGTAAAGGATGTGGTATTGTCAGGCCTGATGATAAGAAAAGGATTGGTTTCAAGGATGAACAAAGCCGACAGGAAGAAAGCAGACAGCGTTATTGATGAACTTGGACTGGCAAGCCTGGCCGGTTCATCGCTGAACGAACTGTCGGGCGGACAGCTGCAGAGGGTTCTGCTGGGAAGGGCAATAATTGGCGATCCCAGACTGCTGCTCCTTGATGAGCCCGGCAATTTTGTCGATACCAATTTTGAAAATGATTTTTATGAGAAGCTCAGGTTACTCAACAAGCGTATGGCTATTCTGATGGTGTCGCACGACATAGGAACCATATCAGCTCATATCAAGTCTTTTGCATGCGTGAACAGACATCTTCACTACCATCCGTCATCGGAAATATCAAATGAGCAGCTCCTTGCATATGGGTGCCCCATTCAGCTCATCACTCACGGGGAGGTTCCGCATACTGTTCTCAAAACACATTGAATGGTGGAAGGAAGTATTTTTCAATATGAATTTGTATTCAAGGGACTGCTTGGTGCTGTTTTTGCAAGCATAACCGCAGGCCTGGCCGGAACCTATATCGTTTCAAGACGTATGGTTTTCCTTAGCGGTGGCATTACCCATGCATCATTCGGAGGGATCGGGATTGGCTATTTTGCAGGCATCAATCCGGTGGTGGGAGCAGCGGTTTTCAGCATCATCTCCGCACTTGGCGTTGAATATCTGTCAGTAAGGCAGAAGATAAGGGAAGACTCGGCGATAGGCATCCTGTGGGCGTTCGGAATGGCAACGGGAATTATCTTCATTTACCTCACTCCGGGGTATTCTCCCAATCTGCTCAGCTACCTCTTCGGAAGCATCCTTACAGTGACTTACGGAGACCTGATCGCTTTGGGAATAATGTCGGTAATACTGATCCTCTACTTCGGATTCTTTTACAGGACAATCCTTTATATCTCATTCGATGAGGTTTTTGCCCGGACATACTCAAAATATGTAAACGTATTCAAGTATATAACCACATCCCTTATTGCGCTTACCATAGTGCTGAATATAAGGATGGCAGGAGTTGTGCTGGTAATTTCGCTGCTGACCATACCTCCGAATATTGCAATGCTTGTTTCGAAAGACTATGTAAGGATAGTGCTGCTTTCGGTTGGTGCAGGCTTTATCGGAACGGCGGCAGGATATACGATCTCATATTTTGCAGGTATCCCGGTTGGCGCCACAATAATATTCACGCTTGTTATCCTGTGGGGGATAGTTAAGATCTTACTGCAGGTCAGATCAGTCATCAACTCTTTTAGTGATAAAAATCATTAATATAAATGATATATATCGCTTATTAATATAATATATATCAATAATAAATATGATACATATCAATATTTCTAATGAGTTACACATAATGAATTTATTTTATCGCGAACATAAAACACACTAAAAATGGATTATGACCTTATAGTTATTGGAAGCGGGCCTGGCGGTTATGTTGCCGCGATAAGGGCTTCCCAGCTTAAGATGAAGGTTGCCGTAGTTGAGAAAGCCGAGATCGGCGGCGTATGCCTTAACTGGGGTTGCATCCCTACGAAATCCTTATTGAAAAGCGCCCAGGTGTATGAATATCTTAAGCATTCGGCCGACTACGGTATTATAGCTGAAGGTGCCGTGAAGCCTGATTTCAGGGCTGTGGTAGCCAGAAGCCGGTTGGTGGCGGAAGGGATGAGCAAAGGTGTCCAGTTCCTGTTCAGGAAGAATAAGATAGACCAGCTCAGCGGCACAGGGCGGCTGGCCGGAAGCGGAACTGTTGAAGTGGAGGACAGTGCCGGTGACAAAAAGAAATATTCAGCCCGGCATATTATTCTGGCAACAGGGGCAAGGTCGAAGGAGCTGCCCGGACTGAAGCAGGACGGGAAGAGGATAATTGGTTACAGGGAGGCAATGTCGCTTGAGAAACAGCCGGAATCGATGGTTATCGTCGGGTCAGGTGCCATAGGCAGCGAGTTTGCCAGTTTTTACCAGACGCTAGGCACCGCAGTGACCCTGGTGGAATTCCTTCCGAGGATAGTGCCCAATGAAGATGAAGAGGTTTCAAAATACCTTGAGAGATCGTTCAAGAAGATGGGAATGAAGATCATGACTGATTCCTCGGTAGAGTCGGCTGAAGTAACCGGTGAAAAATGCCTTGTAAAGATCAGGACCCCTAAGGGCGAGGAGACGGTTGAAACGGAGATCCTGTTCTCCGCGGTGGGAGTGACCCCCAACACCGAGGGAATAGGACTTGAAACGGCAAATGTAAATATCGACAGGGGTAAGGTTGTGGTTGATGAATTTTACAGGACATCAATGCCCGGTGTATACGCAATCGGCGACATCGTGCACGGACCGGCACTGGCTCATGTGGCCTCGGCGGAAGGAATTGCCTGTGTTGAAAAGATTGCCGGACTGGATCCGGAACCACTCAATTATAGTAATGTTCCGGCCTGCACCTATACCAGCCCTGAAATTGCTTCATGCGGTTATACTGAGGCAGCTGCCAGGGAAGCCGGGTATGAGGTCAGGGTTGGCAAGTTTCCTTTTACAGCCTCGGGCAAGGCAAGCGCGGCTGGCCAGAAAGATGGATTCATCAAACTTATATTTGATTCAGCTTATGGGGAACTTCTTGGCGCTCATATGATTGGAGCCAACGTTACCGAGATGATCGCAGAAATAGTTGTTGCAAGAAAGCTTGAAACAACGGCACATGAACTCATGAAATCAATTCATCCTCATCCCACAATGTCGGAAGCGATAATGGAAGCAGCTGCTGCTGCCTATGATGAGGTAATTCACCTGTAACACTCATCCCGGGACGGATGACTGAAAGAGCCTGACAGACAGCTTGAATGGGTGAAGGGATGTCTGCCTGCTGCTCTTCACCGGAAAAAAAGGTTGTTTATTAATCGTTACACGCAACCTATTTGACAGAAAATGCATCAATATTTTGTAATATTTCTGGCAATTCAGATGATTTTTAATTATTTTTATATGTTTTAAAGGTAAATACCTTGCCTGAGATAGTAAACATAATTAGAGGTTGTATTGCCGGAAACAGGAGGGACCAGGAGCTTCTTTACCGGAGGCATGCAGCAAAGCTTTATGCTGTCTGCCTTCAGTATTCGGGCAATGATGAGGAAGCAAGAGATATACTTCAGGATGGTTTTATAAAGATCTTTGAAAACCTCATTCATTACAAGTACGAAGGTTCTTTTGAAGGCTGGATGCGCAGGATAATCGTCAACACAGCGCTTGAGAAGTATCGCAGCAGGCACAATCTTTACAGGGTTGATGACATAGATCTCATCCCTGAACCTGATGCGGATCCCAATAATGAGGATTATTCAGGCCTTGAGGCAATTGACCTGCTCGACATCATCAGGGAGCTACCTCCGAAGTACAGAATGGTGTTTAACCTTTACGCTATTGAAGGGTATGCCCACAAGGAGATCAGCCAGATGATGAAAATCTCGGAGGGCACCTCGAAATCCAACCTTTCAAGAGCAAGGCTGATCCTTCAGAAGAAGGTGAATTTATACACTGGCTTGAACAAAAAAGTGGTCAATGGTTGAGGAAAAGGCAAATATTGATCTTCTTTTCAGGAACGGGCTTAAAGATCTGGAGATCCTTCCTCCGGTAGGGACATGGAATAATATTTACCCTGTCATAAGGAAAAAACAGAAACCCTATATCCTCCTGCGGAGCGCAGCACTTATAGCCGTAATGATATCGATCAGTTTCCTGGCATACAGGTGGAGCAGGGATATTTCAACAGCATTGCAGAATTCAATGATCGCACTAGAGGAGGAGTCGTTCAGGACCGGAGCCGATAATTTCAGTCCGGTAATAATCCGCCAGGAACCGATTATCAACCCTCAGGGCAGTAACCTACCTGTTATTGCAACCGTAGAACCTGAGACAGATGAAGCACCCCTGCAGGAAGACAATCAGGAAACCGGCAGCATTCAGGTAAGCACCGGGATACGTCCGGAATTCAGCCTGCTCCGGCCGGCTGAAAATAATCTTATCAGAAAGATTGAATATCAGGCTGATAATAATGATTACAACCAACCCTTCGACTATATTGAGAATATCTCAACAGATCTGCCCGAAGCCAGGAAGAACAAATGGTCGCTCACCGCAATTGCATCCCCTTCATATTATATGAAGACAGGACTGGGCAGTGACGAATTATCCAGCCAGGTAAATTCTTCAGAGAAATCGAAGATATCATATTCGGGAGGAGTCGGGTTTGCCTACAGGATAAATGATAAACTGAGCATACAATCGGGGCTTTATTATACATCTATCGGCCAGGAAATTGAAAACATCTACTCTTTCGCCGGATTCAGGCAGTTCGACAATACAAAGGGAGATCACAACTTCGAGGTTTACACATCGGGCGGATTGATCTTTACCGAAAATGCAGATGTTTTCCTCCTCGACAACAGCGGAGGAAGAGTATTTACAAGGTTTACAAACGATGTTTTTGATCCGGCCAAAGCCAGCCTCTCATACCTAAACAACTCCCTCCATCAGACATTCAGTTACCTTGAAATGCCCCTTATACTTAGGTACAAGCTGATCGACAGGAGTTTTGACTTTAACCTGATTGGCGGCTTGTCATATAACCTTCTTGTGAATAACTCAGTATATACCTACGTAAACGGCAGCAAATACCAGGTGGGAGAAACGGGAGGGCTCAATCCGTTTATGGTAAGCAGCTCACTCGGGATGGGTATGGAATATAACCTTACCCATAAAATATCCCTCAATCTCGAGCCAATGTTCAGGTATTACCTGAACCCTTTCAGCGAAGCACCGGGCATAAAAACACATCCGTATTCTTTCGGGGTTTTTTCGGGGCTCTCATTCAGGTTTTGATTCCTGAATACCATCTTTCATAAAAATCCCCTTTTAAAGATTTTAAATCTTTAACATAGTGCCTGCATTATTATAAGGTGTAAAAATGTTACCTTTGCCTTTTATTTGTTTTTTGAATGTACAAAATCTGACCGGCATTCCGTTATTGATTGTATATCAATTGTTTGTGAAGGGATCTGCAAGCGGCCGGCAAACGCAGGGGAAAAACTTATATGTTAAAGGCAGTCAGGATATATATATTAACCTCACTCATTGTAATAAGCTTTGTTATCGCAGCTTTTGCTGCAAAACGCAATATCATCACTCTCAGGCAGAGTGATGAAAGCAGTTTAATTCATGATACGACCTGGTTCAACAGGTCTTACACACTTCCTGACAATGTCACTTTTGCAGGAGAGAGGATGCCTCTTGAGAACTTTGATACACGCGAGAGCCTTGAGCGTGAGATCCTGACCAGTGCCTACCGGCATTCCTCGACAATAATGATCATTAAAAGGGCAAACCGTTATCTTCCGGTTATTGAGAAAATACTTGCTCAGAACAATGTCCCCGACGATTTCAAATATCTGGTTGCGGCGGAGAGTGAGTACACTAATGCGGTTTCACCAAAAGGTGCAACAGGTTTCTGGCAGATAATGGCCGCCACCGGTAAGGAAGCGGGATTGGAGGTAGGCAATGTGGTTGATGAGCGCTATCATATCGAGAAGTCTACCAGGTTTGCATGCGACTTCCTTATTAAGTCATATGAGAAATACGGGAACTGGACCCTTGCCGCTGCTTCATATAACGGAGGCAGGGCTGCAATTGATGAGCAGATAAGAATACAGAAAGAAAACAATTATTATGATCTTCTGCTTGCTGAAGAGACTGCCAGGTACATTTTCAGGGTGGTTGCCTACAAGCTTGTCATAAACGATCCTGAGAAGTATGGCTTTAACATTAAGGAAGAAGACCTTTATCCGGAACTTGAAGTAAATGTGGTAAAGGTAGACACTGCCATTCAGGATATTTCTGAATTTGCCAAAAAACACGGGACCAATTACAAGATCATAAAATTCCTTAATCCATGGCTCCGTAAACCGTATTTCACTCCGCTTCCGGGGAAGGAATACTATATAAAGCTTCCGGTTGACGGGATGCGTTCAATAGAAAGAACTGATTCAGGAAACTGATTTCCTGATCGAAAAAGGGTGTGATGAAGGACGTTATTGAGGTACAGGGGGCAAGGGTTCATAATCTGCAGAATATAGACGTGATGATTCCGCGCAATAAGCTTGTCGTCATTACGGGGCTTAGCGGGAGTGGAAAATCATCACTGGCTTTTGACACCATTTATGCAGAAGGACAGAGGCGTTACATGGAGACGCTTTCAGCATACGCAAGGCAGTTTCTGGGAGGAATGGAGAGGCCCGACGTTGACAGGATCACTGGATTAAGCCCTGTTATATCAATCGAACAGAAGACCACCAACAAGAATCCCAGGTCGACTGTAGGGACGATTACCGAGATATATGATTTTCTCAGGCTGCTGTACGCCCGGGCTGCCGATGCCTGGTCGTGGGCTTCAGGTGAGAAGATGGTCAAATATACCGATGAACAGGTGATCGAACTCATCAGGAGCCGGTTTGACGACCATAAGGTTTTCTTTCTTGCTCCCGTCGTAAAAGGAAGGAAAGGTCACTATAAGGAACTATTTGAGCAGCTGAGGCGAAAAGGATTTCTTCATGTAAGGATTGACGGAGAAATAAGGGAGATTACCCACGGATTAAAGCTTGACCGTTTCAAAATCCATTATATCGAACTTGTTATTGATAAGTTCAGGGTGGGAAGCGTCAATGAAAAACGGTTGCGTGATTCGGTTCAGATGGCACTTGATCAGGGGGAGGGAGTAATGATGGTGATTGACCAGGAGAATCCTGGACCAAGATATTTCAGCCGGCACCTGATGTGCCCCGTGACCGGGATTTCATACAATGAACCGGCTCCTCATTCCTTCTCATTCAACTCTCCGCAGGGAGCATGTCCTCACTGCAACGGGCTGGGTGAAATTTCAGGAATAGATATGAAGAAACTGATACCTGATCCAGATCTCAGCATAAGGAAAGGAGGCATTGAGCCCCTGGGTAAATACAGGAATGTATGGATCTTCTGGCAGATAGAGGCGATAGCGGAAAAGAACGGTTTCACTCTCGACACACCGATAAGGGATATTCCTGAGGAAGCGATGAATAAGGTCCTTTATGGCTCCGATGAGGTGCTTAAACTATCCAATACACCCCTGGGCATGACTTCAAATTACTTCCTTACTTTTGAAGGAGTCGTGAATTTTGTAGGCAATATTGAGGTTATCAACGGCAAGAAAAACGGGACAAAAATACGCGATCAGTATGTTCATTACGAGGTATGCCCTGAGTGTAACGGTTCGAGACTGAAAAAAGAAGCCCTGTTCTTCAGGATAGCCGATAAGAATATCGGTGAGCTTGCATCGATGGATATCCGTGAACTGACATCCTTTCTTGAAACGGCAGAGGATAAGATGACAGAAAAGCAGAAACTGATCTCAGCTGAGATCCTTAAGGAGATAAGGGCAAGGCTTGGTTTTCTTCTGGATGTGGGGCTCGACTATCTGTCGCTCAACAGGGGAGCCCGGACGCTTTCGGGCGGAGAAAGCCAGAGGATAAGGCTGGCAACCCAGATAGGTTCAAAGCTGGTGAATGTCCTCTATATTCTTGATGAGCCGAGTATAGGTCTTCACCAGAGGGATAACAGGCGTCTTATTACATCTCTGAAGCAGCTGAGAGATGCGGGTAACTCGGTAATTGTTGTGGAGCATGACAAGGAAATGATACTTTCAGCCGACCATGTAATTGACATGGGCCCAGGTGCAGGTCGTCACGGAGGACATGTTGTTGCCAGGGGAACTCCTGATGATATAAAGAAGTCGGACACTCTTACGGCAGGATACCTCAGCAGACGAAAGACAATAAAGGTACCTGAAAAACGAAGGAAGGGAAACGGAAAGTTTCTTGTTATGACCGGAGCTTCAGGCCATAATCTCAAAAATGTTGATGTTGTGCTCCCTCTGGGAACTTTTATCTGTGTCACGGGAGTTTCCGGGAGCGGAAAATCTTCTCTTATAAACCAGACACTTCATCCGGCGCTGGCGAAGAGGTTTCACAATTCGGGTAAAACACCGCTCCCATACAGGGACATTTCGGGTCTTGAACATCTCGACAAGGTAATTGAGGTCGACCAGTCGCCCATCGGGAAGACGCCACGTTCAAATCCGGCTACATATACCGGAGTGTTCACAGATATCAGAAAGCTGTTTGAACAGACCACCGAAGCCAGGATTCGTGGTTTTGGAGCCGGACGTTTCTCATTCAACGTCAAAGGGGGAAGGTGTGAAGGCTGCGAAGGTGCAGGCATGAAAACCATTGAGATGAATTTCCTCCCCGACGTGTATGTGCATTGCACAGAATGCAACGGGAAGCGCTACAACAGGGAAACACTGGAAGTAAAATACAAGGGTCAGTCGATAAGTGATGTTCTGGATATGACAGTGAATATGGCTGTGGATTTTTTCCTGAATGTCCCCTCTATTTATCACAAGATCAAAACCCTGCAGGATGTAGGGCTTGGTTATATACGGCTTGGACAGCAGTCCACCACCCTGTCGGGAGGCGAGGCGCAGAGAGTTAAGCTGGCAACGGAACTTGCGAGGCGGGATACCGGTAAAACGCTTTACATACTCGATGAACCGACCACCGGCTTGCATTTTGAGGATATCCGGGTGTTGCTCGAAGTGCTCGACAAGCTTGTTGAAAGAGGCAATACCGTTATTGTAATAGAACATAATATGGATGTGATCAAAATGGCCGATTTTATCGTTGACCTTGGCAGGGAAGGAGGCAAGGAAGGAGGAGAAATTATCTTTGCCGGCACGCCTGAAAATCTTGCAGGGTCTGATGACAGTTATACCGGAATATTTTTAAGATCAGAGCTTAAAGCCTAGAATTATATATATTTGAACAGTTTTCACAGAGAACCACTATGGAGAAACCATCAGACCTGATAAAGGATGCCTTTGAGCAGAAGACCTGGAATGAGATACACATTACCGATTCATGGAGAGTCTTCAAAATACTTTCGGAGCTTGTGGAAGGATTTGAAAAGCTTGCAAGGATTGGTCCCTGTGTTTCTATTTTCGGTTCAGCCAGAACACATCATAATGACAAGTACTACAGGCTGGCAGAGGAGATAGCATTTCTGCTGACACAGAATGGTTACGGGGTCATAACCGGAGGAGGA
>CAZTDW010000051.1:0-20438 GCA_964611835.1 uncultured Rikenellaceae bacterium
CTGGAAACCAGATATCAGACCGAGAAGAAAGTGAGTGAAATCAAAAGGTTGGAGACTGAGAATGAATTACGTCTGAAGGAACTGCTTTTCAGGAAACGGGAACGAAACTTCGCTATTGCCGGATTGCTCATTTTATCCGGTTTAATGATCGGATTAAACTACCTCTATGTTACTGTAAGGAAACAGAAAAGTATCCTGGCAGAACAGAACACCGAGCTTAACCGGCTTAATCAGATGAAAAACCGTCTTTTCGGAATTATTTCGCATGATCTGAGAAACGCATCCGCTTCTTATCAGTCAGGATCCAGGATTATTCAGTATCATCTTAAAAACGGACAGCCTGAGAAACTTATCCCTCTTTCCGCCGAAATAGGGAAAAATGCCTCCAACCTTTCATCCCTTCTTGAAAACCTTCTGGAGTGGTCAGCAATACAGATGAAAGGCTTAAAACCCGATTCAAAAACAATCTCTGTAAGGGAGGAATTCATTTTGCAGACTGAATCATTAAAGGAAATGTTTACTGCCAAATCGAATAGTGTTGAGATTGTTTCGGGTGAAGAAACAATATGGTGCGACCAGGGGAGTTTCAGGCTTATATTAAGGAACCTGTTGTTCAATGCAGCAAAGTTTACTTCCGGAGGCCTGATATCATTAAAATCAACGACAGAAGGTAACAGAACCATCATTGAAATTTCTGATACAGGATGCGGTATTCCACCCGAAATCATTGGCAATCTGTTTGAGCTTGATATGTCAAAAACCCGTAATGGTACATCAGGGGAAAAAGGCACAGGCCTGGGTCTGCAACTTGTCCTTGAACATGTTACCAGAAACAATGGGACAATTCATGTCAGAAGTCAGGAAAACAAAGGTACATCATTTACTGTCAAACTACCAAACACTGCATAATGAAAACAAGGGTATTTATTGTTGAAGACGAGTATATTCATGCCGAGGCAATTAAAATTGAACTGTGTGAAGCAGGTTTCGATCTTGCTGGTGAATGCAGTGATGCTGACTCTGCCTTCGAAAAAATAAAAGCTTCCGTACCCGATGTGGTGCTTATTGATATTGCCCTTCCCGGTAAAAACAACGGGATCACCCTTGCAGAAAAGATTAACCGCCAGTTGCTTATACCTCATATCTTCACTACATCATTTTCAGATGAAGAGGTTGTCGCAGAAGCTATCGCTACAAAACCTTCAGGATATCTTCACAAACCCGTTGACGGGGTAAACCTGGCCGCAGCCATTAGACTGGCAGTAAATAACGGCCGCAAAACAGATTGGCCAGAAAATAACAGCGCCGCCGCTTCAGATATGGTTTTTGCCAAAGTTGGCGATCGTCTTGTGAGGGTAAACATTGGAGAACTTCTTGCAGTCAGGGCTGACGGAGAAAATTGTATTGCCCTTGTCACTGCAAAAAAGGAAATACTGTGCAGGACCACACTTAAGGAATTCTGCAGACAGCTTCCTTCATCCTTTATTCAGGTACACAGGTCTTATTACATAAATCTTGAAAATCTTGATTCATTTAACGAAAGGGAACAGACCGCTTTTTTAAAAGGTTACCAGGCTCCGGTTGCTAGAAGTTTCCGCAAAGCATTTCTTAATTCCATACGCAAGGTTTGATTCTTTCGTGTATTACTTAAATCACGTTATTTTACCATTTACCATATATTTTATACCACACGGCATTGCGAAATAACTTCCTGCAACTAAATCCGTGCGCTGATTTTCAATGCGTTGTATCTTAGGTTCGACTTAATAGCTAAAACCATGGAATATCAGCCGATAAACTGGACAAATGTTTATCAATCGCTTCAGACAGATACTATAAAGGCGTCAGGTAAATGGATGCTCATTGCAACCCTGATAGCAGTGATAATCATCATAGTGATTTTCATCCTTTTCTTCAGAAAAAATCCGGTTGTAATAATCTTTATTACAGTGGGGGCATTAATGTTTTCAGGGAAATACGCCCTGGGATTGTTACGCCTGTCAAAAGATCCCAAAGTCTATTCCGGCATAGTGATCGCCAAGTCCGAAAACAGCTTTACAAATGAGTCAACCATGACCAGTTATTTATCTCATCAGATAACACTAATGGTGGAATCGGATGCCGGGCTTACAGAAAATGGACTTGGGGAAATTAAATTTCGTAACACTAAACGCAGGCGAATAAAATGCCCGGAAGATGTTTATAACAATCTCACAGAAGGTGATAAAATAATTGTTGTTGTTATGCCCCACGATAAGTCTGTAGCATGGTATCATATCAATTCACAGAAACAATAAACCTAAAAACCTACATTATGAAAAAAATCAAAATCCCTCTTCTTGCGATGACAGTGGTATTTATCTGTTCGCACGCATCGGCTCAGGCCCGGAACTGGCCTGGAAAACTAACAGCAAGCAATGAATCACATACGAAAAACACAAAAATAGAACAGGTCTTTACTAAAACTGCAGAAAAGATTATGGAAAATTCAACGATCAATTCAGGAACTGAGAGCAATTCCGTTGAAGCACAGGAGGTTACAACTCCCGGAAATCAGGAAAAAATCATTTATGTCTCAAAGCAGAATGGAAATAACAAGAACGACGGTTCAAAATCAGCTCCCCTGAAAAACCTTGACAAGGCAATCCAGATTACGGAACCGGGAGGAAAGATATACATTGCCGGCGGTATTGAAACCGGAACTCTTAATGTTGGATTTTTAGAAAGCGACAAACCTGTTCAGATATTCGGCAGTTGGGATGAAGGTTTTGCCACCCAGGATATTGTGGCCCATCCGACTCTGATTCAGCCCGACAATGAAAGTGCCCGCTCAACTCGTAAAGCTCTTTTAAAATTCACCCGCGACGTAAAAGGTACTTTAATCGACCATCTGGTCTTTGATGGCGGTGAACGCAATGCCTATCATGTAAAAGATGGTATTGTCAAGGGGATCGAAGGTGGCCGTCTTATGTCTGACACCGAAAAGCCGTCAGTAGGTTATGCCACGGTTTATGAACCCCTGCTTCAGTTTGTAAGTGCCACCACCGGAGGGGATGTGACGATCCAGAACTGTGTTTTTGTCAATGGCGCCAGCTTTGCACTGCAGGCAGGCCACAGAAGCGGAAAATTCACTGTCAGGAACAATGTTTTTGTGGGTAACAGGATGGCTGCAATCGAGATTTTCGGCACCTGTGCCAGCACAGGAGGTCCCAATACACACTCTCTCTGCGGCGACGTTGAAATTGCCTACAATACCATCCTGTTTTCGTGGAGCCGTACAAAAGACTTTCTTGATATGGGCTACGGGATAAGGGTTATGACCAAATGTGCCTACAACATCCATAACAACATAATTGGAGCTTCCATTCTTGCAGGAGTCGATCATACCCGTTTCAATAAAAATGAATGGGTCAAGGTCGACAATAACATTTTCTTTGTGAACAAGGACAAAGACCTGCACTTCAGCCCGGCGAGCAATACACGCCTGAGAATCGATGCAGCTGATTTCGGCGATCTTGATATAGCAAGCGCCAATGGTAACAAAAATGAAATTCCAGGTGAACTTTCAGTTAACAAGGCTTACCTCGAAGGCTACCTTTCTGCACGGTATTCGGAACAGACAGATCTCGACCTTAATTCGCCTGCCAACCAGTGGAGGTCAATTCTTGGGATGAATCTGCAGGGTACCATGACATCGACCGTAACCATGTTCTGCAATAAATATCCCTGGAAGGAAGCATTGAATCTTTTTGGTAATGTTAGCGGATGCGGTGCTCAAAAGTAATGTCCAGCCGTAAATCCGGATGCTCATTGTTCTGAGTATAATATTCAATTATTTAATACTACTTAATAATATTCATTAACACCATGGAAAATATGTCATCACAAAAAGCAGGTGAAATAGTATTCTCATCTGTATCTATCAGCCCGGCAACACCCGAAAACCTGAAGACTGTCTTTAATGCAGGCGAAAATATTTACGCTGTGGCCTTCCTCCCTCAGACAGTGAAAGAGTTGTATCCGAATGCTTCGTCGGGAGAAAAGCTTCAGGTGGAGATTTTTATTTATGAAAGGAAGCCTCCCATGTACGAGTACCAGCAGCCGATGGACATGCAGTTAACCTTCGCAAATATGTGGGTTACGGGAAGCATAAAGACCAATAACCACCTTGTTATAGATTTGGTGCCCGATCCGGCCGTCACTTCGGCTTACGGTAACAACGAGATAATATACAACAAGTTTGGCAGGAAATATGAAGGACCGGTAAGCATTGCCGAAGCTTTTGCCCAACTTACCCCCGGTGAACACAACCTGAAAATTGTTGTTAACTGCTATTACAGCCCGGTGGCACAGGGGGAGTTTATACTGAGAGGAGACGACTTCAGTATATATGCGACCAAGGCAGATCAGATAAACCAGGCAGCTCTGAACGCCGGAATTTCTTCCGCAGTATTTCCAAAAGCAGTGATTTCTGACCCGGAAAGGGAAGCACGGATGATTTCAGCCCTTACAAACTCAAATGATTGGAAAACAGGCTTTATTGACGGAACGGAAGTGCTAAAAACAGCGATAATCCACGACTGGGAAATAAGACGGCATGAAATTTCGGGTGTGATTCTTCATCGCTATTGTATCGCAGCAATTGCCATGAGAACCAAAGCAGGAGGTTGCGCATATTATAAGGTAACCTACCAGGAAGATTTTGGAGGTAGTGAGTTCCTGCCGCTTCGTTACGATGGTGTGGGTGATAAGGTGACCTTGGAATGCAGCAGCCTGAACTGGTGATCCGGAGACTTTTTAGGTTTGGATGGTTGTCCCGCTATAAAGACATTTAAGTCAGGGATAACTATCCTTTTTTAATATGGTCATGGAGGGTTGCAAGTTAATTTTGCCTGGAGGGAGCTGACCTTCCGGGATACAGCCTGAAGGCAAAACCACCGGCAAACTGATCGAAATCAGAAACAAATCCGTAAAGATAAAGGTGCCGGAAAAGGAGGACAGATGCCCCTGCATTGAAAAATCTTGTGTCATAATCAGCCATTAATGTCAACGGTTTTAAAAATGAAGGAGTGAATGACACTCCTCCGAAAAGACCCGAAAAATCACTTTCTATTAATTCGCCCGGAGCATATCCGATCGTAAGTGAGGTCTGATGATCTCCGAACAGGATATTCTTTGTTCCTGCAATATAAAGTGATTTGAAATATTTTCTTCCCGACCCGGTGGTTGAGAAAATATCATTTCCTCCTATCAGAATAGCGGGAAGCACTTTGCCTTCTTTCAATATTCTTACCCTTGCTGACAATGACCTGTCCTGATTTCTGAGCGAGTCATCATCTGTTTTGAATATCGTCATTCTGAAACTAAACTCTGCAAAGGGGAGAAAAGCCATCCCAACATAATAATTGAAGGTGTGGTAGTTGAATCCAGGCTGAGGAGTCACGTTATCCGCCAGGTAATTTGCTCCTGCCGAAAAGGTGCCATCAGAAGGCATTTGAGCGGAGGGACTGTTCAATAATCCTGTAGTTCCTGCAGTAGGTTGTCCTGAAGAATAGTATACCGTTGAGACAAAAAGTAATAATAACAGCAGCTTCTTCATATATACTATTCTTCAGAACAGTTAACAGCCAAAACACCCGTTTGCAGCCTTGCCAACGACATTAATCTGATCGCCTGACATTCTAGTGTTCGGTGGTCATTATCCCGGGAAAGATCCGCTGCCACCCTTATGCTTGATCTTGATCATTATATTTCCATAGCTCCAGTAGGACCACCACATATCCCAGTTATTATTCATGGTGATCAAAACAAAATATTCGAATACAGCCCCTTCAGGAAGTTCACTTTCATCATGAAGCAGTATTGTATGAATTTTTTTCAATGGCTTGATAATACAATTTTCCACATAGTTTTTATAGGCCTGAACAGCCGAATAATAATCTTCCGGATAATAAGTTACTCCTGGGTCGGCTTTCTGAACAAGAAGATACTTGTTCATTGAACTGTTTTGCAGATCATTGAAATTCATGTTTTTGTTGCCGCATTCTGAAGGCAGATTCCCGAAACGGGTTAAGACCTGAAGAAGCGCCTCAGGATCATTCCTGAGTAGCTTTTCTTTCTCAGATGCTGTAAGCTGGGTGATTTGCTCCAGATTCTTGTAGATCTGTTCAATTTTTGAAGCTGATATGCTTTCAGGAACAGAAATGTCAACATTGGCGAGAAGTCCCGCAAGATCCGACGCACTCTCTGACTGATCAATTTTCCGGTTCAGATCCATTATTCCAGAGATGTCAAATATATCATCAAATGTCTGAACTTCATTAGGTTTCTGGCAGGCGACGGTGAGAAACATGAGCCCCGCAATAGAAATTCTGCAGAGATTTTTAAAGGAGTAGATTTTTTTCATTACCTGTTGTTTTTAATATTAATTATCATGTTTTTAATTGATTCATTCCAGGCGAATCTGTCTGAATATATGGCATTTGGTACTGTGTTTACTGATCGCCCGTGATAGTATTCGGTTCCAGCATTATAGCTGAATCCATACTGGGGAGGCAGGGTTATCCTGAAAAAATTACGGGGAAGGCGGCGTTTGAATGGCAGGGGTATCGAAAAGAAGAACCCTCCATTGTTGCCAAATTCACCGATCTGCACGTATAAGCCTGCAGAAGTTTCATTGAAATGCCTTATGCATCTTGCGAATAATCCAAAATCTTCATTAACATACCTTGCACCACCTGCTTTTAGTTCCATATTAAAATGCGACCAGAACCATGAAGCTGACAGTGAGCCGGTAACTCTGTCTATCGGGCTGTGGACCCATTCACCGTTTAAGAAATACGAACTCCCTATAGCCCCGCATGTCAGTTCAAGGTTAAAATTCCCGTTGAACAGGAGAAGATTGAATTCGGATGCAAAACCATAAGTGTTGCCCGGGAAATTTCCGGCTGCAAGTGTACTTCTGAAATTGTCTGATAACCTTATTTCCTGGGATATAGATACAATGCCTGGACGTATATGATCACCCTCATAGCCCAGCCTGTTATGGATTGGGAAAATTACCTGACCGGTAAATCTGTTTCCTTTCCAGAGAGAGAATTCAAGGGCCGGTGCAATATTTATCTGCGTTTCGTAGAATTTGTATTTAAGGGTATTCTCAAAATAGAACTGGGGATAAATTACAAGGTCAAATTTGTTTCTTGAACGGTTTAATGCTTTTATCTTTTTCAGAATTTGTGCTACGCTGTCTGTCCTGTGGGTTACGGTAATCCTGCCTTCACTATCAGCAGGATCTGTATATCCCAGCGTGAAATTCTTCCAGTCATTCACGCTGACAGATACCATCTTACGGGGGACGTCATTTTCGAGTAGTAGAAGGTTTATTTCCAATGGTTTATCGAGCCCCGATGCAACTATGTCCAGAGCTTTTGATATTGCCAGGATGTCCCATCTGTATGTGTGATTTTCCAGGCTAACGCAACATTTTTGGTCACCGACAATACATCTGATGTTTTCAAATCCTGATCTGACAAGATCTGCCGTTATCTTTTCAGGCGTCTGACCGGGAATACGATGCACCACCCCCTGGAGCATTGCCAGCATCACAAGATAGCCTCTTATACCAGGATGCTTTAGAAGCGTCTGTGTCACTCCAATCGAAATATTCTTTAATTCTTTCAATTCGACCAGGCTTGAGTTTATTCAAGATTACAAACCGTTTCAGGAAAGAAAGATTACTCTGCTCAAGATTAATATCCTGAAATAAAACAGGATATTTGCGCTAACGATTGAAAGGGCCAATGGCCCAGATTTTCCTCCTTCTTTCCGAATAAAGGTAATTTGATAGTTAAACTAGAAAAACCTATTCTGTCTCTCACTAACAGATAGGTATCAAATATATAAACAAATTGAATAAATTCCTAAAATATTTTTGTTAAATATCTGCTTGAATAAAATTCTTTAAGTTAAGCACCCGGTATTCAAAACTAAAATCATGAAATCCGGTTTATTGCCAGGTAAACAATTTATGCTTAATGGATATTTATCTTTCTGAAGATGATTAATTTTCATCATTACTTTACTCGTTAACCCTATTTTTGATTCTGGAAAAAATAATTCAATCTTCAGCTGAAACAGCCTGAATCATACCTTTAATATAGCCATAGGCAAATGCAAATCCTTCCCTGGCGCTTCCGGGATCAGGGTGGTGCGGTACGTGATCCGGCATAACAAGATACGGATAGTTTACTTCTTTCAATGTTTTGATCACCTGGTACATGTCCATATCTCCATTGTCGGGATAAACTTCCATGAACTTATCCCATCCTCCCTTAATATTACGGAAATGGATATTAAAAATCTGGTTCCTTTCACCAACCCACTGGATAATTGGAAGTATTTCCTTTCCCGGATCCCTGAGTCCTTCGGCGATAGTGCCAAGGCAAAGATTGAATCCGTGGTATATACTGTCGCTGAGAGATGAAAATCTTTTAATTCCTTCAAAGACATCAGGACTGTTCCATCGTGTTATGCCCCTGTATCCCTCATGAGTCGGAGGGTCAGGTATATGGTTGGCAAGACGTACCTTATACTCTTCAGCTACTGGCAGCAGACGGTCCAGCAAGTACTTTATCCGTTCAAATATCTCATCGCTGCCGACTTTACCTGCTTTTGTGTCAGATTCTTTCCTGTTGACAGCTTCCTGGTAATCCCATGTATTGTAAGACGCATTTCCCCTTGCCGGATCGATGGTACGGCCGGTACGGAGAATTTCAAGAATGGTGGTGTTGTAGTTAAGGCAGTGTACCCCTGTTTTACCGGCCACTGAAATCATCTGCTGAAGCATCTCAATCTCCCTGTCGCGCTCAGGGCTTTTCCCCAGCATTATATTCGGGAATGCCACTCTGTCTATCCCCACTGAGGTCAGCGGAAGGTGATAGGCATCAAGGGAAATCCCATATTTCTCGCACATCTCCTTTTTAGCCAGGGAGTCTTCAAGGTCCCACCCGACACCCTCGATCATTTTAGGTGAGCCGCCATCAATATTGTAAACGCCGTGCCTGGCCCTGAATTCAAGATTCTCAACCGTAGTATCCCCCCACTGGCAGCCAACCTTCATCAGCACAGGCTTCCTCGTTGTTATTGTATTTTCGGCGCTTTTCTTGTCGCGGTTACAGCTCATAAAACCTGGAGTGACTCCAGCCATGACTGTCCCTGAGGCTATCATTTTAAAAAAATCTTTGCGAATCATTTCGATAATTTTTGATAACTATTAATACGATACAGTATCATATGCAATTCTTTTCCTGCAATGGATTTCTTCTATTACCGCAACCTGGCAAATCACATCCGGTCTTTCAATGAGTTTTCACACCAATGGAAGAAATTTTGCTCCCAGCAAGATCACCAAAAGTCCTGTGAATCCCATGATTGCAAGCATGGGTGAATATGATTGCAGAGCCTCCCTTTCGGTAAGATTGCTCATTTTGGTAACAACCCAAAAACCGCTGTCATTCATCCAGGCTATGAGTTTTGATCCGCAGCCGATGGCCAATGCAAGGTACATCGGATTATATTCAAGAGTTACACCCGATGAAACCAGTCCTGCCAGTATTCCTGATGAAGTTATAAGTGCCACAGTGGCAGATCCCTGGGCAGTCCGTATTGCAGCTGTAACCAGAAATGCCAGTGGTATAAGGGCCATCTGATACCCTTTAGTCATTTCCCCGATGACCTGGCTTATGCCGGTCTGCTGCAGCATGCCCCCGAAGGCACCGCCTGCACAAATTATAAGAACTATATTACCCCCGCTTGTCAGCGCTGATGATACTGATTTTCCCAGCCGGCCTTCCCTGTCACCCTTGAACTGCCTGGCGAGGATCAGTATGCCGGCTATTCCGCCTGTTATAAGCGCTACATTCTTGTCTCCCCAGAAAAGTATTAATTTTACCAGACCATGCCATAATCCACTTCCTGCACTGTCGTCGGCCGAACGGGAAAAATTCTGCAAAAACGTAGAAGCCACTATGAAAATAATTGGAATTAAAACCGGGAGCAGTGAGATAAAAAGTGAAGGAAGCATTTTTTCATCCTTTTCCGAAGCCTTTTTTATATCCTCCAGACGGGCATCAAGCGAATCCCTTAAAGGTACATTCCATTTTGCATTTGCCCATTTTGCCCAGAGATAACCTGGTGCCAGGGTACATAAACCTACAACAATCCCGCCCAGAATCATTATGCCCAGAGGTATTTGCAATGCTCCGGCAAGAAAAACCGGACCAGGATTGGGTGGAACAAGAGATGTTGCCATAGCCGTCCCGGCAATAATACAGAGTATTGCCAGAAGATAGTTTTTGCCGGTTCTGATAGTCAGTGATTTGGCTATAGGGAACATCATGAATATCACTGCATCGAAGAATACCGGGATGCCGATGAAGAAGCTTGTAATAATGAGCGCCAGGGGAGTGTTCTTAAGCCCGAATACCTTTAAAATGGATCTGACTATTTTCTCGGCCGCACCGCTTTCCAGCATGCATTTACCGATCACTGCAGCAATCGCAACAATGATTCCCACCTTTCCGCAGGTTGATCCAAATTCAGCAGCAATTCTCGTCCCGATCGGGATTGCTGCTGCTTTGCGGGCTGCCTCCATTGATGCTCCTTTCTCAATCGCAAGATGTACAATTACTGATGCCGGAGTAAGAATGGCAACCACAAATGCTCCGAGAAGAAGTGCAAAAAAAGGGTGCATTTTGAAACCGATGATACCCCCGATTACCACCAGCATCCCTGTCAGTATTATAAGCACAGGATCCATAAAGTAAATGGATTAATAAGAATCAGTAGTTTTGGCCTGACCGGACAGGCTTCTTAGCTTGTCAGCCATCGCATTGGCACCGTTCACTACAAATGTCATGTCGGCACCGCAGGCTATGAACCTGAATCCAATACTGTGATATTTCCGAAAATCATTGGGATCATACATCAGGATTCCGGCAGCCTTCCCTGCTTTTGCTGCAGCATCTGCAGTTGCTGCCAATGCATTCAGATAAAGTGGGTGGTCAAACTGTCCGAATACTCCGAGAGCCATAGTAAGATCAGCAGGACCTATAAAGAGGACATCAATATTGTCGATGGAAGCAATCTCATGGATGTGTTTAAGTATTCCGGTTGTTTCCACCTGGATTATGCCTACGATATTTTCATTGATATCCCTGATATAACTGTCGAAATTTCTGCTGAATCCTGATGCCCTAACCATCTTTGCCACTCCACGCACACCCTCGGGCTGGTACCGTAATCCGGCAGCAAATTTCGCTGCTTCTTCGGTATTATTGATCCTCGGGCACATTATCCCTCCCGCTCCAAGATCAAGAATACGGTGAATTCTCTGTCGTTCAAAACTTTCTATTCTTACCACCGGAAATGCGGCCGTGTGTTCCAGGGCCTGAAGCTGATGCAGTACAGATGATTCCGTTCCAGCCCCGTGCTCGAGATCAATCAGAACCCAGTCAAATCCTGCTAACCCAACGATCTCAGCCGTTAATGAACTTCCAAGGTTCAGCCAGCATCCGAACACTGTTTCACCGTCCCTTATTCGTTTTTTCAGATCTTTCATAGGAAAATAGTATTGTCGATACCATATAGTTTTATTGATCAAAATGCTGAAGAAAAAATATTTCTCTTCCGGAAAACCGGACCAGAATTGCTGAAGATCCTTCCGGCATTACCAGCGAAATATTTCAATAAATATACGATTATTATTTTGTGCATAACATACCTGAAATCCCTGTCTGATAGATGATGCATTCAGTCTACAAAGGGACCGGCAGTCAGCTGTAAGTGAAACGAGTATACTGTCCTGGCAGTATAAACGACCTTTAATCAGTTTTTTGCTGAATAGATCCAGGCTCCGCGGTCTATGCTATGCCTTACTTTATCAATCGTTGATTCCGCTTCCTCACGGGTTGAATATTTGCCAAAACTTATTCTGAAATAACCCTCTTTTGAGGGAGGAAGCAGTATGAATTCCCCCTGGAGAGAGTTTTTTAGCTTTTCCGCTTTATCCTGAGCGGCAACAGACTCTTTGAAGCTTCCAACAATAATATAAAAATTGCCCGTTTCTTTGTCATTTTCATCAACCGGGACGAGGTTGCTTCCGGTTACCTCCTCCTGTAAAGAAGGCTGAGTCGAATCAGTATATCCGACAATAGCAGGTTCCAGATCTTTAAGGGAAACCTCTCTTTGGTTAAATAAGTCACTCATAGAGACTTTTTTATTTGACTGAATGACGGCTATCCATACAACGAGTATGAGCAGAATGCTGAAAACTATCGTGATTATTACTGCAAGATTTCTCATTTGAACACTTTAAAAACTGAATTAAAAATGCTACCGGCTTGCATAAAATATAAATAATGCAAAACGGAAGGCTTTCCTAATTCTGCCTATTCAGGATTGGCATGCTAAATTAATAAAATGTTTAAAACACAATTAGGTGAAATAAAAAATTCTTCCTTCAATACGTTTGTCGTGAAATTTATGAAGTTAAGTATCAAAATCCAGTGATGTTTATTAGCCATTGAAGGGATTCGCATTTACCGGAGATAAATCTTATCCGGAAAATAATGCCAGCAGTCAGATCAGGCTTTATTCTGACCGGATCATGGTGTTATCTGATTAAACCAGTATCCGGTGTGAAATAAAGTCACTTGGATTTGCTTATTATCAAGATCTTGTCGACATTTGTTTAAATATAATGTAAAGGGAATGAGACCTTGCGGTTTCAGTCTCTGATAAGATGTTGATTATCAGTGTAATATTTAGTTCTTTATTTCTTGTCATAAATCACGATTTAGTATCTCATTTGATCATACAAATTATGACACATCATATTCCCATTTGCTCTACGCTTCTCAGCGATAAATAATTTCAAAAGGTTCAGAAATAAAAAATTAAAAAAATGGATAAAGAGGAAATTAAAGACAGGGTAAAGAAAGTAACTGCCAGAGTTCTGGAGATAGATGAGAATGAGATAACTGATAATGCCAATTTTTCTTTTGATCTGGGGGCATCCTCAATGCAGAGCCTGTTGCTGGTTGCTGCCTTTGAGGAGGAATTCAACGTAGAAATGGATGAAGAAAAATCCCTGGAAGTTCAGACCATCTCCGAAGCCGCAGATTTTATCGGCGAGTACATCACCTGACCCCTTTGGTTTGTATACTTTCCAGGCCAGTCAGGATCAATCCTCACCGGCAATTTATCTGCATTAATAATATTTCCGAAATGCCGTCCGGCAAAGCTAAATCATCATAAACATCAATCCTATGTCCAACAGAGCAGACATCCACAGGCAGAACCTGGTTAAAATATTTAATCCCGGGTCAATAGCTGTAGTGGGTACGAACAATATGAAAGGAACAGTACCCTATGACATACTCTTCAACATTCTGAAAACCGAGTTTACAGGTGTTGTCTTTCCTGTCAGTCCCGGAGAGAGATCGATTTGTTCGGTTAAAGCTTATAAATATGTAATTGATATTTCAGATCCGGTTGACCTGGCCATAATTGTTTTTCCGAGCGCGGTTTGTCATATGGCTCTTGAACAATGCGGACAGAAAGGAATAAAAGGTGTTGTTATTATTTCAGCCGGTTTCAGGGAGGTGGGAGAGAAGGGTCTTGAGCGTGAAAAACAACTCAGCATTATTGCTGAAAAGTATGGAATGTCAATTATCGGACCTAATTGTCTGGGGATAATCAACACTGATCCCCGGATCAATCTTAATGCCTCTTTTGCCCGTAAGATGCCTGAACAGGGCAACATAGGTTTTCTTTCGCAAAGCGGAGCTCTCTGTACTGCCGTTCTTGATTACGCACTTGCTAAGCATATCGGTTTTTCAAAATTCATTAGTTTCGGCAATAAGATGGATATCAGTGAGATAGATCTTATGTACTATCTCATGGAGGATGAGGCCACGAAGGTTATTCTGTTGTATCTTGAGGAAGTGACTGACGGACGTGCTTTAATGCAGGCTGCCAGAGATGTTACAAGACTCAGCGGAAAACCTGTTTTGCTACTTAAAGCAGGACGAACGGAGGCTGGAGCCTCCGCAGCCGCCTCTCATACAGGATCGCTTGCAGGCGATGATGAAATATATGATGCAGCCTTTCGACAGGCGGGGATAATAAGATGTGAAAATATCGAAGAGATGTTTAACATTGCCATCGCGTTTGCATATCAGCCACCTCCCAGGTCGAACAGGGTTGCAATAATCACAAATGCCGGCGGACCTGGTGTCCTTACTACTGATGCAGCTATACGTGACGGACTTCAGCTTGCAAGGTTTTCCGAAGAAACCACACGGGATTTTAAAAAATCACTCCCTGCAACTGCAAACATAAAAAATCCGGTTGATGTGATCGGCGATGCCCGGGCCGACAGATATAACATTGCAATGAGCGGTGCATTCAGGGATGAAAACGTAGATGCTGTCTTTGTTATTCTGACACCTCAGTCGATGACTGACATTGAAACGATAGCAAGGGAAGTGGTGAAAGTATCAAAGGAACATTCAAAGCCTGTTTTTTCTTCATTTATGGGAGAAGCTGATGTTGCTTCAGGAGTTGATATTCTGCTGAGAAACAAGATACCGCATTATATTCTTCCCGAATCAATGTGCAGGAGCTTTTCGCGTGTTTACCGGTTCTTCCGGGATATTGACAAAGATCCTCATCCACAGCGGATTTATAACGATGTCGACACAGGAGCCGTTAATTCAATACTGGATACCGCAATCAGTAATAACCACCTGTATCTGCCGGAGGATGAAGCATGCAGAATCCTGCAGATTTATGGTCTCCCTGTCACGCAAGGAAAACTGGCTTCTTCACCCGATGAAGCGGCTCTGATTGCTTTGAATATCGGGTTCCCCGTAGTGCTGAAAATAATGTCGGATGATATTATTCATAAGTCTGATGCAAAAGGAGTTATGCTTAATATTAATTCGGTTGAAGAAACCAGGAAAGCTTATTCCGCAATTACTGATCACGTCAGCAGGATCATGCCCGATGCAAGGATCAAAGGGGTACAGGTCAGCAAAATGATTCCGGGGGGAGAGGAAGTAATCCTCGGAATAAAAAGGGATCCTTCGTTCGGACCAATTATTATGTTCGGGCTCGGAGGCCTTTATGTGGAAGTATTCAGGGATGTAAGCTTCAGGGTGGCACCTATTGATGAAATTATCGCCGATTCCATGATAAGGCAGATCAGGTCGCATAAAATCCTCGAAGGTATAAGGGGTAAAGCTCCGCGCGATCTGGCTTGCATCAGGGAATGCCTCATGCGGTTAAGCCAGTTTGCACTCGATTGTCCGCAGGTAAAGGAACTTGACATCAATCCCCTGATCGTACTCGAAGAGGGAAAAGGATGCTTTGTTGCAGATGCCCGTATCATGCTTCAAACCACATCATCATAAATTACGCCTTCAAAAATTCCAAAAATTCATTTATTCCAACATTTAAAAAAACCTAACTATGAGAGTCATTATCAAAAAAGACCAGGACGAAATAGGCGAGTGGACAGCCACATATATTGCCGATAAGATAAACAAGGCCAACCCGACCCCAAAGAAACCTTTTGTACTCGGATTGCCTACCGGATCATCTCCAATACCTGTTTACAGGGAATTCATTAAAATGCATAAGGCTGGAAAATTATCCTTTAAGAATGTTATTACTTTCAATATGGATGAATATGTGGGCCTTGATGAAAGCCATAATCAGAGCTATCATTTCTTCATGTATGACAATCTTTTTAATCACATTGATGCAGTAAGAGAAAACATTAATATCCTGAACGGGAACGCAAAAGACCTGGAAATGGAATGTGCCGATTATGAGGACAGGATAAGATCGGTTGGAGGTATTGACCTTTTCCTTGGAGGGATCGGACCTGATGGACACATAGCATTCAATGAACCCGGATCCTCACTTACATCCCGTACCCGTATCAAGACACTCAGATATGATACCATACTAGCCAATTCCAGGTTCTTTGGAGGAGATATGGCAAAGGTCCCAAAGCAGGCTCTCACAGTTGGTGTAGGGACCGTTATGGATGCAAAGGAAGTAGTCATAATCATTTCAGGATATAATAAAGCCCGTGCACTCAAGGAGGTGGTAGAGGGAGGTATCAGCCATATGTGGACAGCCTCAATTATCCAGATGCATCAGAGGGGGGTAATCGTATGCGACGAGCCGGCTACATCAGAATTGCATGTAGAAACAGTGAGATATTTCAAGGACATTGAGAGTTCAAATTATGATAACCGCCAGTGGTAACGTCTCAAAAAGCCGAGTCTGTTATTTTATCTAGTATAAACATATATGAATTACAGGCAATTAACTGAGGAAGAGATCTCCCGGCTTCTTTCCAGGGGCTGTGTCGCTGAAAACTGGAATTCTGTCACAGTGGGAGAAGAATTTGATCCGTCAGCCATATATAACACCCGGTTTTATGGGAAGGTCACTCTTGGCAGATTGACGGGGAAAATCAGTATTGAAGAAGGGATTGAAAAGGAATGCGGTATATACAATTGCAGTATTTCCAGCTGCGAAATTGGTGACAACGTATATCTTGCAGATATTAAAGACCTTTCAAACTACAGGATAGAACACGATGTTGCAGTTTGCAATGTCGGCTCTCTGATCACAACAGGCGAATCGACCTTTGGGAACGGGACAAAGATAGAAATACTGAATGAAGCAGGAGGCAGGGAACTGCCGTTATTCGACCGGCTTTCTTCACAGATAGCCTATATGACAGTGCTCTATCGTCACGACAAAGTATTTATTGAGAGAATGCTTTCCATTATCAGATCTTACTGTGAGACGAAGAGATCGGGTTACGGGTTAATAGAGAGCGGAGCAAGGATAAAGGATACACCTGTTATCCGCAATGTTCTGATCGGAGGATATTCGAATATCTTCGGAGCCGGACTTCTGGAAGAAGGAACTGTCAGGAGCTGCCGGGAAGCTCCGGTGCTGATAGGAACCGGTGTAGTTGCAAGAAAATTCGTGATTCTGTCGGGTTCCGTCGTTGATGAAGGAGCCTTGCTTGAAAAGTGCTTCGTGGGGCAGGGTGTAAGGGCGGGCCGGCAATTGTCGGCCGAGAACTCGGCCTTCTTTGCAAATTCTGAAGCCTTTCATAGTGAGGCATGCAGCCTTTTTGCCGGCCCATACTCTGTGACCCATCATAAATCAACCCTGCTTATTGCCAGCCTTGTCTCATTTTTTAATGCCGGTAGCGGTACAAACCAGAGCAATCATATGTACAAGCTCGGACCTGTACATCAGGGAATCCTTGAAAGGGGATCCAAGACAGGGTCTTTCTCATATTTGCTGCTTCCATGTCATCTGGGCGCCTATTCAGTCGTGATGGGAAAACATTATGTGAATTTTGACTCATCTGATTTTCCCTTCTCCTATATCACTGAAGAGAAGGGCAGGACAGAGTTAACGCCTGCAATGAACCTTTTCACTGTCGGAACGAGACGCGATATAGAAAAATGGCCTGCAAGAGACAGGAGGAAGGATCCTGACAAACTCGACCTTATACATTTCGATTTATTCAATCCCTATATTGCAGGCAGGATAAAAAACGCGATAGGGATTCTTAATGAACTCTCGGGAAAGACTGAAAAATCCCAGAATTACGTGACCCATAAAGGCCTTAGCATTCAAAGACTTCTTCTTAAAGCTACACGGAAGTACTATGAAATGGCCCTGAAAATTTATATAGGACAGGAGCTGGTTGAACGTATAGGTGATATGGATTCCTTAGCTTCAGTTACAGACCTCAGGCACAGACTTGCTTCCGGTGAAGATGCCGGGAACGGGGACTGGCTGGATATATCCGGAATGTTCACGCCCGCAGAAAAAATTAAGGAACTGGTCGATTATGTGAAAACAGGCCAGGCTGTTACTGTTGATGAAATTCATCAGTGTCTCCTTTCAATTTTCAATAATTATAAAAGATATGCGTGGACCTGGTGTGCAGACCTTATAAAAAATCAAACCGGTTCTCTTCCTGAAAACCTTCCTGTTGAAACCCTTATCCTGATCATTGAGGATTGGAAAGCAAATGCCGTCAAACTTAACAATATGATTGCCAGGGATGCTGAAAAGGAATTTGACCAGACCTCCAGAACAGGATTCGGGATAGACGGCGGAATTGATGTCAGAGACAGGGACTTTAATGCGGTAAGGGGAGATTATGAAAGCAACAGATTTGTTATCGGACTGCAAAAGGATTCAAAGGTTATCGGAGAAAAAGCCGGACGGCTTATTTCTGTTCTAGAAAAACTAAAACAGGAAACGCCAGAAGCGAAAGACTAACCATCATCCCTGACCCCCAGTTTTGCCAGTCCGTTTTTAAGCCCTGCAAGCCTCTCTTCGGGATCTTCCTTAGGGTGAGTGCAGATTTTTTCAATGCCGGGCGTAAAACTGTTCACAATTTTCAGGTAATCATCGATGGTCAATTTACTGCCCGGCATTAACCCAAAATGATCAAGGAGCCGGCAGTCAAGGACATCATTGTATGCCTGCTTTGAAGGGGATGGATGAAGCTGCCCAAGCACATCCTTGCAGTTGCCGCCAGGCAGAAGATTCCTGCATCCCCTGCAGATATCATCTGCTTCAACTACAAGTGTAACGTTCATTCCGGGATCTGACAAAAGGAGCGGAGCTATCAGATGCTGGGAATGACCGTACGGATGTGGCCGGTGTTCAATATCATGCCCGTGGTCGGTTACAATATCTATTATATGGTGAGGCCTTAGTTTCACTTCATTCCATTTCGATCCAGTATTCTCCTTCCCAGTCATTGACATAGATTATCCTGGACAGATACCTGCCCGTGAAAGTGCCTGTTCCCTTTATATTCTCAAACTGGCCTGTTCCCTGGATAAATGAAAAGTTTCCTTCCATCGACTGGACATGATTGCCCTCCGCTGAGAGGGTGTTTTTAATTTTTCCTTCAAATTTACTGACCAGATTATCACCCTTGTGTGAGAATTTGGTGTATCCCTGAAACACACCATTGAAATATACAATATCAGATGTTATGACAGAAGTCAACTGCGCCCCGTTAAAAAAGGCTGTATCACCGGTACTGACGTTTACTCCCTCTGATACAATATAGGAAACCATATGACCTTCAATATCACCAACATCGGTTCTCTCCAGCCTGTTACAAGCACAGGTCTGCCTTCCCGAGATCCTGATTTTCTTTTGTGATTGCATGATTTTGACCTCCTTATATAAATTAGCAATTTGTTTTGTTTTACATAAAAATGGTAACCCTAATGGGCTTATATCAAAGTTACTAAAAGGAAGGATTTAAGTCAATTATTTTATAGCCTGTCAGAATAAATATGAGATAAAAATAGTTTTTTGATCTTGCTTCCGTCAGAAAATTCAAGTATACAAGATCATTTCATTTGGCATCAGAATGGTTTTGGGATGTGTATATCCTGTAAGGCAAAAGGTTGATTGTCTCTTGTTTTAATCTAATTTTCAATTCATCGGTCTTTTGTTCCAATTCATTATCTGTCAGTTGACTGTCTTTGTTAATCGTAAGGTAGATGTCAAGAGATCTGACAAAGCCTTTGTCCATAGATGGATCAAGGTGAACTCCCTTTTTGATTTCGACATTTGTAATTTCTTTCCCAAATTGCTCAAAACAGAGTGCTTTGATATCCTCTCTGGTTACAACTCTTCCCTTTGAGAGTAGCATCCTCCTGAGTTTGTTTAATTTGTCTTCCTTGGTTAACTTCTGCTTTCCTCCAAAACTGTTTGAAATCAGAATCACACTGTTTGAATCCAGATCAGCTCCCTGATGTATGTTTAACCGGGAATAAGATCTTATATTATTGGCGATTTCTCCGTTAATTGTCCAGAATTGAATGTTAGCCCGCTCATAACCTGAATTACAGTTGAGCAATAAATAAGAATTTGAACTGTCGCTGAGATCAATTGATTCCATTCGCTGCTTAAGCCTTGAAATTATCTGATCAAGTTGTTTCAGTTCAGATGAGATCATATCTGTCCCAAGCAAAGAGAAGCTTGCACGTTCATCCCTGATCAGGTCAATTAGGTGATTTATGGTTTCTTTGGCGTCGCGTGAATCAAACCGTGCAACACCTCCCTGTCTGATAATGTATCCCTCATCTTCAGCATTTTCGCTGGTGAATGAATTCAGAGCTCTATAAGAAGATCCTTTTGTATCAGTTATTGTTTTAATATCAAAGAACAAATCCTCAGTAGTCATGGGAATAATATTAAATCCCCTGGTAAGCAACTGAGAAAACTCATTCAGCTTACGGTTAACGACCGGAAAGCAATTTAAACTAATTGTGAGATCATTTAAGATTTCAGGATCA
>CAZTDW010000052.1:0-20290 GCA_964611835.1 uncultured Rikenellaceae bacterium
TACAGCAAGCATTAATAATATTGCAACAAATGCGAAATTGTGTCTGGTAAATTTGAATCTCATTTTAAAAGCAATCTGTTTAACAGTCTATCCGGCAATTACTGTCAGAATAACGAAGAAAACCGCAAAGTATTTCAGAAAAGCTCTTCTACCGACAGATATCTTTCACCGGTATCATAGCAAAATGCCAGTATCCTTGATCCGGGTTTCAGCAAGCTTATATTCTGGCCAACTGCTGCAAGGACCGCACCGGAAGAAATCCCTATGAATAATCCCTCATCCCTTGCGGCTCTTCGGGTGAACATGAATGATTCCTCTTTTCCCACTTTAATTACTTCATCAATAAGTGAAGTGTCGAGGATGGAAGGGACAAATCCCGCCCCTATTCCCTGAATGGGATGTGGTCCGGGTGTTCCTCCGCTGAGTATGGGGGATAATTCAGGTTCCACCGCAAAAACCTTAAGCCCTGGAAACCTTTTTTTCAATACCTGTGCGCAGCCTGTCAGATGGCCTCCTGTACCGACCCCGGCAAACATATAGTCAAATCCTTCGGGAAAATCATTGAGGATCTCCATGGCGGTGGTGTTTCTGTGGATCTCACTGTTTGCCGGATTGTCAAACTGCATGGGGATCCAGGCGCCGGGGATCTCATCTTTCAGCTGGCGTGCCCTTTCAATGGCACCCTTCATTCCTTTTTCCCTGGGTGTAAGTACAAACTGTGCACCGTAAGAACTCATGATCTTTCGCCTTTCAGCTGACATTGACTCGGGCATGACCAGGATGATCCTGTATCCCTTTACGGCTGCCACCATTGCCAGGCCAATGCCTGTGTTGCCAGATGTGGGCTCAATTATCACGCTTCCTGCATCGAGGATTCCCTTTTTCTCGGCATCCTCGATCATGGCCAGAGCAATTCGGTCCTTGATGCTCCCTCCGGGATTTGATCTTTCAAGCTTGAGCCAAATGTCATATTCATTGCCGAACAGGCGGTTTATTTTAACATGCGGAGTATTTCCGATAAGTTCAAGAACTGATTTTGCTTTCATATGATTCAGGTAATGGCAGATTATATGATGAAATTATAGCCTTCAGGGGAATCATTCTTCCCTTTTACTATGATTTCACTTTTATGGTAAACTACCGAAAAAGGGGCAATGCTTTCTGTAAGCCATACGTTGCCGCCAATGATGCTGTGATGGCCAACGACGGTGTTCCCTCCGAGAATGGTGCAGCCTGCGTATAAAATCACATTATCCTCGATAGTGGGATGCCTTTTCTTAGACGCTTTGCTTTTGTCGACGCTCAATGCCCCCAGGGTTACCCCCTGATATAATTTTACATAATTGCCTATATTGGTTGTCTCACCAATAACTATCCCGGTCCCATGATCTATCGAGAAGGGGGTTCCGATGGCCGCTCCCGGATGAATGTCAATGCCTGTTATTTTGTGGGCATATTCGGTGATCATCCTTGGAAGCAACGGAACCGGCAACTGATCAATGGCATGAGCAATACGGTAACAATAGATTGCAAAAAATCCCGGATAGATGGCAATAACCTCCTCAAGCTTCTTCGCCGCAGGATCTGATTCAAGGATGAATGATGCGTCCTTTAACAGAGTATCCTTTATGGCAGGCAGTCTGTCCAGAAACTGATCAGATGAATTCCCGGGATCGGCAGTAAGCCCTTTGAAAATAGGTACCAGCATCTCCCTTACTGTGTGACAGCCTGTATCAGTAAAAGGTTCTGCAATAGCATCATTAAACGGAAACAACAGTTTGAAAACCTTTTTTACTGCTATTTCAACACCTTTTTTATTCGGAATAGTCACTGCGTTTGTTATTTAAATGCATTTTCGAGATCAAGAAGCAGATCATCAATATGTTCTATGCCGACTGAAAGACGGATCAGATTATCAGTGACACCGATCTTTTTTCTGAGATCGGGGGGGAAAGCTCCATGGGTCATTACTGCCGAATAATTTGCCAGCGATTCTATGCCCCCCAGACTGTCGGCAAGCTGGAATACCCTCAATTTCCTGAAGAATATGTTGGCTTCATTTAATCCTCCGTCTATCTTGAACGACACTACCCCTCCAAATCCCGACATTTGCTTCTTTGCGATGGCATGTCCGGGGTGATCTTCCAGTCCGGGGTAAAACACTTCGATAACTTTCGGGATCCCTTTGAGAAACAATGCTACCTCCATGGCATTCAGCTCATGCTGTTTCATCCTTACAGCTAGGGTCTTTACTCCCCTTAGTGTAAGCCATGAATCAAAGGGCGAAGGAACGGCACCAATGGATTTTTGAATAAGATGTATCCTCTCATACAAAGCTGTGTCATTTAGTATAACTGCTCCGCCGATAACATCAGAATGTCCGTTTATGTATTTGGTGGTACTGTGAACCACGATATCAGCTCCGAGCAGCAGTGGTTTCTGAAAAAAGGGAGACGCAAATGTGTTATCAACCACCGAAAGGGCATTATGGTTCTTAGCCATTTTTGCCAGCTCTTCAATGTCAAATATTTTGAGCGTGGGGTTTGTGGGTGTTTCAATCCATACCATCCTTGTGGAGGGTAAAAATGAATTGTTTACGGAGCCGGGAGTTGAATAATCGGCGAAAGCAAAAAGGATGCCCGAAGGCTCGAGAATTTCCTTTATCAGGCGGTATGTCCCTCCGTACATGTCTTCAGGAACAATTACATGATCGCCTGGCCGTAAAAGTGAAAATACGGCATGCTCTGCAGCCATGCCTGAAGAAAATGACAGGGCGTAATTTCCCTCTTCAAGCGATGCCAGGCATTTATCGAGGGCTGAGCGTGTAGGATTGCCGACGCGGGAGTATTCATACCCTTTGTGTTTATCTACCTCTTCCTGTGCATAAGTGGTTGTCTGGTATATGGGTACGATTGTTGCACCTGTCGCAGGATCAGCTTCCTGTCCAACCCAGATGGCTTTTGTTTCAAATTTCATGGATTAATAGTGCAAAAAGTGATAATGCAAAATTAAACATATTATTCAGCAAATCATTCCGGCGCCGACAGTTTCATTGGTCCCTTCTTCAATGAATATCATACTGCCGGTTATATTATTCTTTTTATAGCTGTCGTAAAAGAGTGGCTTTGATGTTCTGATGCTTATATTGGCAATATCATTCATCGAAATATCCAAACCTGAGGTCTCTTTTTCCAGTTTGCTTATGTTCATCCTGTAATTTATGGATTTGATCATGCAGCTGGTTTCATGTGTGTTGTTTCTTACAAGAAGTTTCCTCCCCGGTTTCAACGGCTTCTCGTTAAACCAGCAGACCATCAGGTCAATATCCATGCCTGACTCAGGAATCTCACCGCTTTTTACTATCATGTCGCCCCTGCTGATATCTATCTGGTCACTGAGATTCAAAGTGACCGAATCTCCGGCTTCAGCCCTGTCAAGGATTTTTCCCATGACAGTTATCGAAGAAATTCTGGATTCAATCCCTGATGGGAGGATAGTGACCTTGTCTCCCGCATGGAAGCTTCCGCTTGCGATCCTGCCCGCATAGCCCCTGTAATCATGATAGTCTGATGAAAGGGGACGTATTACCGTCTGAACAGGAAATCGTGCAGGCCCGTTATTCTTGTCCTTCCTGATCTCTATTGTCTCTATTAATCTGAGGAATGTTTTTCCCCTGTACCATTTCATGTTTTCAGACTGCACTACAACATTATCGCCATACTTTGCACTTATAGGGATGAAATGCAGGTCCTCTGTTCCAAGGCTTTCACCCAGCTTTCGCAGGTCATCGCAATGTTTCATGTACACTTCTTCAGAGTATCCGGTAAGATCCATCTTGTTGATGCAGAAAACAATATGTCTGATGTCCAGAAGGCTTGCTATGTATGTGTGCCTGATAGTCTGTTCAAGAACTCCCTTTCTCGCGTCAACGAGTATCACTGCAAGGTCGGCTGTACTTGCCCCGGTAACCATGTTCCTGGTGTATTGTATATGACCCGGTGTATCTGCAATGATGAATTTTCTTGCAGGAGTTGCAAAATACCTGTAAGCAACATCAATCGTTATTCCCTGTTCCCTTTCTGCTCTCAGCCCGTCAGTAAGCAGCGACAGATCCGTTTCCTCCTTGCCAAGCCGCTTGCTCGACTGAACGATGTGTTCCATCTGATCTTCGAAAATTGATTTGCTGTCGAAGAGAAGCCGTCCTATAAGGGTACTTTTGCCGTCGTCGACGCTTCCTGCTGTTGTGAACCTCAGAAGGCCCATCGACAGGCTTTCACCGTTGATCTTCATTGTACTATATGTGATTTTTATATTATCTGGCATTCACCCCTGAATGGCTATTATCTGATAGTCAATTTTTGGTGAGTTGCAACATCTTTTATTGACATATTATGCAATTTGCTAGAAATAACCCTCCTTTTTCCTGTCTTCCATCGCTGCTTCCGATCTCATGTCATCATATCTTCCGCCTCTCTCAGTAACCCTCGTGGCGGCGATCTCCGCAATGATCTCTTCAAGCGATCCTGCTTTCGAGAGCGTGACGCCGGTGCATGTAATATCACCGATTGTCCGGCACCTTATGTCAGCCTCGAAAACCTTTTCAGTAGGTTTAAGCTGCATGAAGGGGGCCCAGGCAAGGTAAATCCCGTTTCTCCGGAAAACCTTCCTCCGGTGTGTATAATAAAGCATCGGCAGCTGTATGCCCTCACTCATAATATATTGCCACACGTCAAGCTCCGTCCAGTTGCTGATTGGAAATACCCTGAAATGCTCCCCGAAATTCTTGTGTCCGTTAAAAATATTCCAAAGCTCGGGTCTCTGGTTTTTGGGATCCCATTGTCCGAACTCATTCCTGTGCGAGAAAAAACGCTCCTTGGCCCTGGCCTTTTCTTCATCACGCCTCCCTCCACCAACGGCAACGTCTATCCTCAGCTCATCTATAGCATCAAGAAGCGTGACCGACTGGGCTTTGTTACGGCTTGCATTTATTCCTCTCTCCTCTACAACCCTGCCCTGATCTATGGTATCCTGTACAAGTCTTACAATGAGCTCAACTCCAAGCTCTTCAGCAAGATCATCCCTGAACCTCAGTGTCTCTTCAAAATTGTGTCCTGTATCAATATGCAGCAGGCTGAACGGCATCTTTGCCGGCCAGAAGGCCTTCCTTGCTAGATGTACCAGAACAATCGAATCCTTACCGCCCGAGAACAGTATGACTTTCTTCTCAAACTGCGACGCCACCTCCCTCATCACAAAAATCGCCTCATCCTCAAGCTCTTTAAGATGATTGTCATTTATCCTCAAATATTCATTCTTCATTGGTTTACTATTTACAGGATGATCCAGCATGCATGCTGGATCTACTTTTTACTTTTTACTTCTTACTTCTTTCAGGATGATCCAGCATGCATGCTGGATCTACTTTTTACTTTTTTCAAGCTTATCCGGCAGGCATGCCGGATCTACCTGGTGCCTGGTGCCTGTAGCCTTGTGCCTTATTTCACATGAAGCCCGCACTCCTTCTCGCTTCCATTCTCCCACCACCATCGTCCCGACCGGAAATCTTCATTTTCCTTAACTGCCCTCGTGCATGGTTCGCATCCTATACTGACAAAACCTTTGTCGTGCAGACTGTTATATGGAATATTATGTAATTTCACGTACTCCCTTACATCCTGATACGACCAGCTGAACAGGGGATAGAACTTGAACAGATCCCTGCCTGCATCATATTCAACTTCCTTCATTCTGCCTCGTCCGTCCGACTGGTCTGCCCTGATCCCTGATATCCATAATGATTTGCCTGCCAGTGCCCTGTTGAGCGGAATTACTTTCCTGTAGTTGCAGCATTCATGCCTGTTCTCCTTTGAATAGTAGAAACTGAATGGTCCTTTCTCCAGCATCATTTTTTCTACAACCTCACGATCAGGAAAAAATACATTTATTGGTTTGCCATATCTCTTGAGGGTCTCATTGAATACCCTGTAAGTTTCCGGGAACATACGACCAGTGTCGAGGGTTGAAACTTCAATGTCGATTGAATTTGAAAAGATCATATGACTTATTACCTGGTCCTCTATTCCGAAGCTTGTGGTAAATATCAGTTTCCCTGGAAACAATGAAGCAGCTTTCTGAAGCTGCTCTTCAACAGATCCTTCCGCCAGAAGATCACTCAGCTCCTCCAAATTCATATCTCCTTCTCTTTTTTAAGTTGATCTTTAACCTTATCCTGTGAATATGGGCCCATATACGTTCATGGAAATAATAGAGGATGGTTTTTGTCAGAACCTCTATGCTGCCAATGGACAAAGCCATTGAAACCTTGCCGGTTATCAGATAGCTTATTATCATTGTGTCGATCGTTCCGACGATGCGCCATGAAACCGATTTCATGAAGCTCTTTATCGGTTTGTCGGCCCGGTCACTCATTCTGAAAACCCTTTTCTGCCCGTTGGTTTCTGATGCCTGATTTATAAGAACATCCAGCATAAGCTATCACTTTTGATTTTGATCAAAAATACGAACAGGGAGCCGAATGCAGTACTCGTACTTATACGGGAAAATTGTAAGTATTAAAACATATCGCCGGATATGTAATTTGACCTATCCTGTCAGATCCTTTCTAATTCATTTTCTCCGGTTTCCCTTACTGAATCAAGAAGGTCTGACAGATCACCGGCTGAAGTCAGCGGATTTATGATTGTAAGTCTGAGAAATAATATTCCATTTAGTTCTGCAGTGACAATATAAAATGAACCATCTTTTACGATCTTTTCTCTTATAGAAGCATTTACAGCGTTGAGAATCTCATTTTCGTAACCTGCGGGTGCATATCTGAAGCATACTATGTTTGCCTGCGGTTCCACGGCCAGCTCAAAGATTTTCGCGGATTTTACCATTGATGCAAAATCCGAGGCTAGAACATATCTGCTTTCTATGTATTTCCTGTAATAATCATCTCCATAATATTTCATTGCAGTGTAGGCGATTATCCCAAGTGAGCTTTTAGTGCATTCAATTGTCCTTTTCGCACTGTCTATCCATGCATTTTCACCGGTTTTCCGGAACAGGTATGTTGCTTTCTGGGCAAAAGCTTCATGTGAGCTCTCACCCTTTCTGAACATGACCATGGTGTTGATGGCCGGAATAAGGAACATTTTATGGAAATCAATAACTATTGAATCGGCTCTTTCTATTCCTGTTAGCCTGTCGCGGTATTTCCCGGAAAACAGCACCCCCATTCCATGCGCTCCGTCGACATGCATCCAGAGATCATTTTTCTCACAGAAATCCGCAATGGCACTGAGATCGTCATACGATCCGGTTGCAGTTGAACAGGCGCTTGCCACTACACTGATAACTTTTATTCCCTTGTCCTCAGCCCTTTCCCTCATTTCATCCAGCATATCCACTCTCATCCGGTAATTCCTGTCACAGGGAACCTGTATGGCCGATTCTGAACCAAGTCCCATTATCCTGACGTTTCTTGAAATACTGTAATGTGATTGTTCTGAAATCAGAAATCCAGGCTGGTGTTTATCCTTTATTCCCTCTTCCCAGATGTTATAGTCGGTCTTTATCTGCCGGGCGGTAAGCATGGCTGTCAGGTTGCCGGCAGTGCCCCCGTGAGTAAATATTCCGTCGTAACCCTGGTCATATCCTATCAGCGTGCCGAATTTGTTAACCACATTTCTCTCCATCGCCATATTTACGGGTCCCATTTCATATACCGCAGCACCGTTGTTCAGAAGTGTGGTACAGAATTGCACAAGCGCGGCCAGGGGCAGGGGAGAAGTTACCTGATGGCCTATATACCTGGGATGATGAAGATGGTTTGAATTACTGATAATCCTGCCAATGAAATGGTCAAACGGCTCATTGAGGCCTCCTCCTGTTTCAAAACGGAATTTTTCCACAAGTTCATCCGGATCGTTCCATGGGTAAACCGGCATAACGGTTCCTTTCAGCGACTCATTCAGATAATCAGTGAGAAGATCCACCAGTTTGTGACCTTCCCTGCGGAATTCTTCATAATTGAAAGGATCTTCAATCAGTGATCCGTTTTGATCCATGTTGCTTGGTTTATTTATTGATTGTTTGAAATTCAGATAGCTCAGATTCCAGTCCTCTCAGGAAAGAATTCACCGGAGTTTCAAAACGGGCGAACGGGTAATTTTCTGACCTTATTTCATCAGGAGTCCGTCTGGTATTTGAAATTTTTGTGACCATTTCAGTGATGCTGACGGAACTATTTACTCCGGGGTTTTCACCTTCACCTGTTCCCTTTTGAAAGGCATTACCGGTGAAGAAATCATCAAGGATCATGTATCTTTTCCTATGCCTTTCAAAAAGCTGATCATACTGACGGTAATTGTTTTCAAAATACCTGAATCTGGCTGCAGCATTCTTTTTAATTTCCGCGCCAATGATTGATTCATCGATTCTCCTTGCCATATAAATTTCAAGGAACCTGTAGATGCCGATATGGCCATATGCATCGAGATCATCCGCCACTGAAAGGATTTTCAGCAACTCATTGCCTCCCGGATCATTTTTATACTCCTTGTTGTCGTGAAATTCCAGAGCCTCAAGCATATCTGTGAATTCATGACTTTTAAGACGCTCCTCATCCAGGAAAATCCTGCCGAATTTCCGGCTTAGATGTCCATGGCGGGCTCCCTTGTCAACCGACATGCCCAGGTCATGAAGAAAGCATGCCATGATCAATTTGTCGGTATCAATTATACCTGATCCGGCAAATTCATTCGTTTCAGAAAACTTATTTTTCTCAGCAGAGGTTACTGCTGCAGCTGCCAGCAGTTCTTTGGCATAATGCCATACCCGCCTGTGATGGTCAAGGTTATGCGACCATAGCTTGGTATCTCCCCATTTCCGGGTGAAGAAAATTTCAAGCTTTTTCCTGTATCTTGTCTCAGATCCTGAAATCAGATTATTAAGGTTCATATGATGAAGAATAAAAAAAAAGCAAAAGACAATGCCTTTTGCTTTTGAACAGGCATCCAGTCATCGATATTACCTTTCTATCATTGTTCTTGCCAGATCGAGGATGGTAGTGTCGTCGATGCTGACGATTCCCCCTCCCGGCCCCTGTTCAAAGTGAACGCCAACGGTCTGTCCCTTTTCAAAATTTGTCCCTCCGAAGTAGTTTCTTACAGTTTCTTCATTCAGATCAAGCTTTTCTGCAATCTTTTTCATACTTCCGGAGGGTAACTGATCTTTTATCTTCCGGAGTTCATTGAAGGTAATTGTTTTTGCCATATCCTGAAGTTTATGTTTTTAGTGAATGATAGTTATTAATTTATCTCAAAGTTAGTGATAATAAAATTAACTAGGAAATTAAAAGATCTCAATCAGGCCATGCAGGCTCCATGATAATGTTATACCTTGCTTAACATGTTGAGAAAAAGGGCTATGGCCTCTCTTTTGTCATCATTGAGGTCATAGTTCATATTCCTTGTAAGATATATGTACAGATCATTGCCTTTTATGGTTCCGCTGTTGCCGAACATCTCCACAACGGCCCGGATATTTTTCACTCCCGACTTCAGGGCGTCGTTGAATTCCATTATAAAGCTGTCCTCCAGTTTCCGGTTTGCGGTCCAGCATGCAAATGCAAAAGGCAGGCCCGTATGGTTGAACCATTCCTCGGCCAGGTCTATTCTGAAGCTGAACAGCTTTTCATACTCAAAGCACAGGTCGCCTATAAGGACCAGGGCTTCATCAGCCGGCAAATTCATGAAATCAGATGCGGCGTTGGTATCTCTCCATGCGAACTCCCTTTTCCATACATTTTTTGCGAGGATCCTTGCCAGGCCTACGGAAGATCTTGATCTGTAATCAAGATTGATCAGCCTGATATCTTCAAGCGGGCTGTTGCCAAGAAGCATTACGGTCCTAACCTTTCCGTACGCCCCCAGACAATAGTCGGTAATTATGTGGTATTCCTTCAGCATCGGCAGCGCTGCAACGGGTATCAGCCCGACGTCTGCATATCCGCCGGCAAGTTTTGCCGCACACTCTGCCGGATGGTCGGTCGTCAGAATCACTTTTTTGTCAAAACCGCTGTTTACAAGTCCATAGATAAAGGGATAGGTGTTAGCAAAGTTTACGGCCGAAATTCTGATTTTCCCTTTATCCATGCCTTTAATTGGTTTGAAATTCCGTTGACAGCAAGATTCAGTTTTTTTACACCGGCTAAAATACTACTTTTGTGTATAAGATATTTATCTGTCCTGAATCTAATCTTAATAGGATTGACTATGGAACTGAACAGCCTAACAGCATTATCGCCTCTTGACGGAAGGTACCGGCAAAAAGTTGATGAACTGGATGCTTACTTTTCAGAATTTGCCCTTATACGTTACAGGCTGCTGGCAGAAGTCGAATATTTCATTGCTCTTTGCGATATTCCCCTTCCGCAGCTTGCTGATTTCCGGAAGGAAAATTATACAGCCCTCAGGACACTGTATGAAGAGTTCTCACTGAATGATGCTTCAAAGATCAAAGAGATCGAGAAAATCACAAACCATGATGTAAAGGCGGTTGAATATTTTCTGAAAGAGAAATTTTTCCAGTCGGGACTTGGCAAATGGTCGGAGTTCATCCACTTTGGCCTGACCTCGCAGGATATTAACAATACCGCGATCCCAATGTCGCTGAAAGATGCGCTTAGCGATGTATATTTCCCCCTCCTTTTCGAATTGAGGGAGACCCTTACACGTCTGGCAGATGAATGGAAGGATGTCCCGATGCTTGCACGGACACATGGGCAACCGGCATCTCCCACCCGGCTGGGAAAGGAACTGTCGGTATTCATTTCAAGGCTCGACGAACAATCGAAATATTTTGGTCAGATACCCTTCTCTGCAAAATTCGGCGGAGCGACAGGGAACCTTAATGCACACAAGGCTGCCTTCCCCGATACGGACTGGATATCCTTTGCCAACACTTTTGTGAATGAGATACTGGGCCTTCACCGGTCGAGTCCTACCACTCAGATTGAACATTATGACAACCTCGCGGCGCTGTTTGACAATCTGAGAAGGATAAACGTCATACTGATCGACCTTGCCAGGGATGCCTGGACTTATATTTCAATGGATTATTTCAGGCAGAAAATAAGAAAAGGTGAAATTGGTTCCTCCGCAATGCCTCATAAGATCAATCCGATCGATTTTGAAAATTGCGAAGGGAATCTGGGATTTGCCAATGCCATTTTCGGCCATCTTTCTGAAAAACTTCCGGTGTCCAGGCTTCAGCGCGATCTTACCGACTCAACCGTGCTGAGGAACCTGGGTGTTCCTATTGGTCATACCGTTATTGCTTTCAGCTCACTTTTGAAGGGATTGAACAAACTGGTGATAAACCTGGAGAAAATTGAATCTGACCTTGAAAACAACTGGGCGGTTGTTGCCGAGGCAATCCAGACCATACTGAGGCGGGAAGGTTTCAGCAAGCCTTATGAGGCGCTGCTTGACCTCACCAGAACAAATCAACGGGTGACGAGAGAGCTTCTTGTCACTTTTATCGAAAGCCTTGAGATATCCGATTCCATCAAATCTGAATTAAAGGCAATCACTCCTTTTAATTATACAGGATTTTAAATTTGCAGGTCGTCAGATGAACAAGCTAAAACTACTGCTTAAATATCTCGATCCGTACAAGTGGTCAGCCTTTAAAAATATCTTCTACAATATTCTGAGTGCTCTTTTTGCACTTTTTTCCTATACAATGGTAATTCCATTCCTGAAAATAATGTTCAACAGGATGGAATCAGTGCCTGACCCCGGTGAATTCCGGATGAATGCCGATTATCTGTCTTCTGCCGGACGGTATTTCTTCTCGTCCATGATCGATAAACATGGCGAAACAGGCGCTCTTCTTATCGTATGCTTTGTGGTTGTGATTGCAAGCCTGTTCAAGAACGGTTTTATTTTTCTTGCCAACAACAGCATGGCTTACATAAGGTCATGTACCGTCAGGGATCTGAGGAGGAAAATGTACGACAAAGTTCTTAGGCTTCCCCTTTCATTTTTTACCGATGCCAGAAAGGGTGACATTATGACAAGGATCTCAAATGACGTACAGGAAATAGAGATTTCGGTTGTTTCATCGCTCACCATGCTTTTCAGGGATCCGCTTTATATACTGATATTTGTTGTATATCTGTTTGTTACAAGTACCCAACTGACCCTTTTTGCCCTGCTGCTCCTGCCTGTCAGCGGATGGCTTATAGGAAGGGCAAGCCGTACTCTCAGATCTTCATCGTTTGTGGGCCAGCAGTACCTGGGCAGGCTGCTTTCAATGGTCGAGGAGACCCTTACCGGATTGCGGATAATTAAAGGATTCAATGCAGAGGAGAAAATGCAGAAGCAGTTTACGCATACAAATATCAACTACTCAAAAGTCTTTAAAAGGATAACGCGCAAAGCATACCTCGCCAGCCCGATAAGCGAATTCCTTTCCACAATAGTACTAATGATAATAATGTATTTTGGAAGTACACTGGCAATGAAAGGGGTAGGTAATCTCGACCAGGAAAGGCTCATAGCGTTCCTTGTCGTGTTCTCCCAGATCATTCAGCCTGCAAAGAACATTACCACGGCATGGTTCAGTATCCAGAAAGGAATGGCTTCAATCGACCGGATCGATCAGGTGCTTGAAGCGGAGGAGAAGATCGTTGAAAAGCCCGATGCCCTGCCGGTAAAGGATTTCAGGGAATCCATAGAGTTCAGGGGTGTTTGGTATGCATATAACAACGACCCCGTCCTTAAAGACATAAACCTTAAGATCTTCAAAGGACAGACTATTGCAATTGTCGGCAAATCAGGGGCCGGCAAATCCACCCTTGCCGACCTGCTGCCAAGATTTATGGATGTCGACAAAGGTATGGTACTGATTGACGGAACAGATATAAGAGACCTGAAGATCAGGGATCTGAGGAATCTCATGGGGATAGTGAGCCAGCAACCTATACTATTCAATACCTCTTTCAGGGAGAATATTGCCTTCGGAGTAGAGACTCATGAAATGGAACAGGTTGAATATTCAGCTCATATAGCAAATGCTCATGAATTCATCTCGCAGGCTGAGAATGCCTATGAAAGCACGGTGGGAGAGTCAGGCAACAAATTGAGCGGAGGACAGCGGCAGCGGGTAAGTATTGCCCGTGCCATCATGGCTAATCCTCCCATACTGATCCTTGATGAAGCCACCTCGGCACTTGACACTGAATCTGAACGCCTGGTGCAGGAAGCAATCGTGAATCTTATGAAAAACAGGACGTCAATAGTTATTGCACACAGGCTTTCCACAATCCAGCATGCCGACCTGATCGTGGTGATCGACGACGGCAGGATAGTGGAGACAGGCAAGCATGAAGAACTCGTTAACAAAAAGAATGGTTACTATAACAAGCTTCACAGTTTTCAGGCAATTTAAGGTAAGTGTCGACAGAGTATGAAAATGATCAGGTTAAGACCGGAAATTGTTTTGATAAATAAATCAGGATTGCAGTTACTGGTCCTGCTTCTGCTCTTTGACCAGAAACTGGTTCCTCAGATTTCATTTTCGGTTAACTCAGGTTATTACACAGCTCCGTTTAATACAACGCTGACAAGCCAGATACCTTCTTCCCAGATCGTTTATACCCTTGATGGGAGCTTCCCATTGACATCATCAAATAGATTTGTGGTTAATTCACCGGCCCTGGTTCATATAGACCCGGAGAGCACATCCGGAAGAGATGTTACTCCGGCATTTGTGATCAGGGCATGTCTTATCAGAAGCGGTCAGCCTGTCTCAAAACCTGTATCACGAACCTATATCTTCCCTGAAAAGGTCAGAAACCAGCATTGGCCCGGAGGTGAGTGGCCGAACGGATCAGTTAATGGTCAGTTTATTGATCTTGAAATGGACCTGAAAGTGGTTGATGATCCGGAATATACTGATCTGGTAGATGATGCATTGTTATATATCCCCGCGGTTTCAATAATAACTGATCTGAAAAATCTCTTTGATCCTGATTCCGGGATTTATGTGAATGCCTATGACCGGGGACTTGAATGGGAGAGGGAGTGCAGCGTTGAATTGATAAACAGAAATGGAGCAGAAGGCTTTATGGTGAATGCCGGACTAAGGATAAGGGGAGGCTCCAGCAGATCACCGTCATTTCCAAAACATGGATTCCGTCTGTATTTCAGGGAAAAATATGGTAATGATAAACTTTATTTTCCATTGTTTGGCAATGAGGGAACAGATGAGTATGACAAAATTGATCTTCGTACCGATCAGGATTATGCATGGAGTAACGGATGGAATAACAGTTCTTTCGTAAGAGAGATCTTCTCAAGGGACACCCAGCGTGATCTTGGACAACCTTATACAAGAAGCCGTTATTGCCATTTATACCTTAATGGGATGTATTGGGGATTATACCAGACACAGGAAAGACCCGATGCCAGATACGCTTCCTCATATTTTGGAGGAGATACTGAAGACTATGACGTATTGAAGATAAAATCAGAAGACGGAAGTTATACCATTGAAGCGGCTGACGGAAATCTTGAGTCCTGGGAAGATCTGTGGAATAAGAGTTCAGCAGGATTTGCCTCGGCAGGTGACTATTTTCTTCTTGAAGGGAAAGATGAAGATGGTCTGGCTGTCAAAGATGGCGAAATCCAGGTTGATATTGATAATCTGATCGATTATATGCTAACTATTTTCTATACAGGTAATTTCGATTCACCAACGTCTGCCTTCCTGAAAAACAAAAAGGGCAATAATTTTTATGCCGTGGATAACAGGGATGACCGGTCGCATGGATTTGTGTTTATCATTCATGATGCTGAAAATGCAATGCTTACTGAGCCAATTTATCCTGGTGAAGGATTATACGAAAACAGAGTTAATATCGCTGAACGTGATGATGATATGAAAATGGTTGTAGAGGATTTCCAGGATTTTCATCCGCAATGGCTTCATTATAAACTCAGTGAAAACCAGGAATACAAAAACCGTTTTGCTGACCGCGCATACCATCATCTCAATCCTGGTGGAGCTTTATTCAGCGACAGTTCACTGATGCGACTGAACAGACGTATAAATGAAGTTGATCTGGCTGTAGTTGCTGAATCAGCACGGTGGGGCGATGCCAAAACTGATGGTAGTTACAGCTATACAAGGAATTATAACTGGATCCCTGAGATTAACAAACTACGTGATGAGTTCATCCGGTTCAGAACCGAAATTGTAAAGGAACAGTTAAAGGAAGCAGGTCTTTATCCTGAACTTGAAGCACCTGTTGTCTTAGGCCCCGAAGGACCTGTCATTGCTGAATTGTCAGTACTTGAACCGCCTCTTAACATTCAGATTGAAAATCCTAATCCTTTCGGAATCATTTTCTACTCAATAAACGGAAACGATCCCCGCCTTCCAGGTGGGGCTGTCAGGCCAACAGCACTTTCTTCAACCGGCACTGTAAATTTATCCCTGAATGTTTCAACCCGGATAATGACCCGGGTACTTTCAGATGGGACCTGGAGCTCACTAAAGGAAGTCATCTTTTTAAAACAACAGCAGGATTTTAAATATCTGAAAGTTACTGAATTGCACTATCATCCCGCTGACTTTACCACAGGTACCGAGCTCATCGACGGTAAAGACCTTGAGTTCATCGAATTTAAGAACACAGGAAAAGAGATAATTAATATAGGTGGTCTGGTTCTTGACTCGGCAGTCCATTACCAGTTCCCTGCCAATAAGCTGCTTTTTCCGGAAGAATTCTATGTTATTGTTTCAAAGCCTTCAAAGTTTTATAACTATTACGGGATGACTGCATCGGGTAATTTCAAAGGAAATTTTTCAAATTCAGGAGAAGAAGTGCTGCTGGTAGATTCAAAGAATAAAAAAGTAATCAATTTTATTTATGATGACAATCTCCCCTGGCCAACTGAAGCTGATGGAGGCGGTTTTTCCCTAGCCGCCAGGGAAAAGAATCCTGCAGGAGATCCATCTGATTCCAATTACTGGATTGCTTCCTGGAATAAAGACGGAAATCCTTTTGCAGACAATAATCTTTTCGATACTATTGCAGAGGAAAATGAAAAAAAAGGTAACTTACTGGTATACCCTAATCCTTCTTCCGGTCTGGTTACGATTCAGCTATTAACCGAAGAAGTTGTAAAACAAATTGAAATGTGGCTAATAAGTCCAACCGGAAAATCTATAATTCATACCTATATAGAAAATCCCTGTATTTTAGATCTGTCAGCTTTCAGGGTGCCTGCAGGGATTTATTTTCTGAAAGTAAAAAATGAAAAACTAACCGAACATGTTCCGATAATATTATTAAGGAAACGCTAAATTCATTTTATTTATGTCTAAAAGATTCTTTATAAGCTTACTGGTAATTTTATTGTTGGGTCTGGATCTGAATTCGCAGAAGCTTAAGTCCAGGCATACATTTGCACTCGGGCCGTCTGAGTTCCTTCTTGACGGCAATCCGTTCCAGATCATTAGCGGCGAAATGCATCCGGCAAGAATACCTGCTGAATACTGGCGTCACAGGATACAGATGGCCAAAGCTATGGGATGCAATACGATCGGTGCATATATTTTCTGGAATTTTCATGAGCCTCAGGAAGGGGTCTACGACTTTACCGAAGGCAACCATAACCTGGCGGAATTTATAAAGATCGTCCAGGAAGAAGATATGTGGCTTCTTGTACGTCCGGGGCCTTATGTATGCGCCGAATGGGAGCTGGGCGGCATACCTCCTTATCTGCTGCGGATACCCGATATAAAGCTGAGATGCATGGATCCCAGGTATATGGCTGCTGCAGAGAAATATATTGCCCGCCTTGCAGCCGAACTGAAGCCATGGCTGATAACCAACGGAGGACCTGTCCTGATGCTTCAGATTGAAAATGAATACGGGAGCTATGGAAACGACAGAAACTATCTCATGCGGCTTAAAGAGGTCTGGCTGCAGAACGGGATAGATGTACCATTCTTTACAGGTGACGGACCTACTCCTCATATGCTTGAAGCCGGAACACTTCCCGGATGTGCAGTGGGCCTTGATCCCGGCAGTAAGCCGGAGGATTTTGAGCTGGCAGCAAAAATGAATCCCGGAGTCCCGGTCTTCAGCAGCGAAACCTACCCGGGATGGCTTACCCACTGGGGTGAGAACTGGGCACGGCCTGATACATCAAAATTGCTCAGAGAGGTCAGATTCCTCATGGATAGTAAGAAATCGTTCAATCTTTATGTAATTCACGGAGGAACCAATTTTGGCTTCACCGCAGGCGCAAATTCAGGTGGAAAAGGCTATGAACCTGATGTTACAAGCTATGACTATGATGCACCAATCGACGAACAGGGGAGGGCAACCGCAAAATATACGGCACTGAGGCGACTTATAGGTTCATACCTGCCTAAAGGCAAAAAGCTGCCGGATATCCCGGATCCCATCAAAACCGTTGAAATCCTTCCGATACCTCTTAATATCTTTACATCAGTGTGGGATAACCTACCACAGCCTGTCAGTTCCGTTCAGCCCGGACCCTTTGAGTCATACAACCAGGATTACGGATTCATACTTTACAGGACTGAACTTATCGGACATAAATCGGGCTTGCTTAAAGTTACCGATTTACATGATTATGCTACAGTCTTTGTCGACGGAGTCTACATCGGTTCGCTCGACAGGCGGGAGGGCATCAACTCCCTGGAGATACCCGTGAGCAAAACTGCAAACCCGGTGCTGGAGATCTTTGTCGAAGGGATGGGCAGAATAAATTTTGCTGAACATCTGATTGACAGAAAAGGAATTACCGAAAGGGTAACCCTTAACGGGATGACCCTCATGAACTGGAAGGTTTTTAACCTGCCCATGGATGACAAGTATGTCTATAACCTCAGGTCATCTGCAAGAAATCCGGGAAAAAGAGGTATCTTCTTCAAGGCGAACTTCTATATCGACGAGGTGGGCGACACATTCTTTGATATATCCAATCTGAAGAAAGGAATTGTATGGGTGAATGGACATAACCTTGGCCGCTACTGGGATATCGGTCCGCAGAAAAGACTATATTGTCCGGGCATCTGGCTCCGTAAGGGTGGAAATGAGATGGTTGTGTTTGACCTTCTTCAGCTTACGGCTCCTGTTGTGATCGGAAAAAAAACTATGGAATAAATATTTAATTCAGTTTCTTTTGATCAGACCAGGATTTTCGTTGTAAGATTTGCAACGCTTGTCCTGATATCATCAAATGGTTTGCCTTCGCGGCTCCGGTCCTGCTCCACGATCATGTATTTCATCCCTGCTATATCCTTTGCAGCCAGGATCTCCTTGAAATTGATGACTCCTGCTCCGACAGGGGCAAAATCATCTTCGCCGACGGTTGTATAATAAGGAGCTTCCTGGGTGAACATGTCCTTCATGTGGAATATCTGAAATCTTCCCGGATATCTGTTGAAAATGTCAACCAGGTTCTGACCCGCCTTGCTGGCCCAGAAAATATCTATTTCCATTGTCACGAGGTCCTTGTCGAGTTCGGCAAGCATTACATCAAAATAGGGGATCTTGCCTTCCACCGTATCAAATTCGAAGTTGTGGTTGTGGTATCCGAACATTATTCCGTGCTCTTTCATTATCCCTCCTACAATATTCCAGTCTGCAACCATTTTCTTATAACTGTCAATGGTCTTTCTTGCCTCTTCAACCACCCATGGTTGAATGCAGTATTTCACACCTAATCTGGCATGGTCTTCTGCCATTTTTTTAGCATTGTCAAGTGTTACGCCTGCTGCTTCAACCTGCGTGTGGCTGCTTAATATCTCCATCCCGAGGTCATTTACCATTTTCAGGAATTCTGAAGGTTCATAGCCGTAAAACTTACCGTCGGCATAGTTCGCCAGCTCGACGTATTTGTATCCGGCATCGGAAACCTGTTTCAATGATCCCGGGACATCGGTTGCCATGGCATCCCTTATGGTGTAAAGCTGAAGCCCTATGCCGAACGATTTCGGATCAACCACGGCAGCTCCCGGTCCAGAAGCTGGTTTGGCTGCGTTTCTGCAGGAATACTGTGAAAGGGTAAATGCTCCCAGAGCGCCGGCTGCTGATAATCTGAGGAATTCCCTCCTCGAGCGTGAGTTTTTCATTGTTATGCTGGTTGGTTAAGGTTTAATTTATTATGTGATTTACGGGATTTAAAAGTAATACTTTCTTTAGAAAAAACATAAAATAAGAAAATTCAGGTGTCAGGTGTCAGGCGTCAGGTGTCAGGCGTCAGGCGTCAGGTGTCAGGCAAAAGGCAACAGGCAGTCGCCCGTCGCCGGTAGCCCGTCGCCGGTAGCCCGTCGCCGGTAGCCCGTCACCGGTAGCCCGTCGCCCGTAGCCTATTGCTCTCTTTGCATCTTATTGGATATCAAACAAACGGCACAGATGCCGGGTGAAAATATTCTGATACACTCCTTCTTCCACAATATATTCATTCTCACTGAGAAGCTTGTAGAATCTGCCGGAATTCTGGGCGGCCAGCTTGTAGCCTACATGTATAAGCTGCCTCATCCCCTGGTTATAGTCAGGATCTTTTATGTCGTGCCTTAGCGATGCTGCGAACTTCCTGCTGTTCCACCCCGCCACCTCATCTGAAGACGGAAGCTTTGATCGGTCGATATCTATCACATCTGCATACGGCCCGCACAGCTCATCTATCCTTTCAACCGCTTCCGCGTATATTTCCCTGACGAAATCAAGAGCCTCATTTCCAGCTTCAGCCAGACCGATAACCTCTTCAAGCCATGTTGTTCCGGCAGTTTTTACATGAATCCCCTTATCATGTTTCCTGATAATGGAACCTATCAGAGGATATATTGAAAACTTATCCGATCCGGAATGAACGCTGATTTTGATATTTTCGGGAAGATCAAATTCATTTGCCGCATGGCTCAGTACAAGCAGATCATGCTCAAATTCCTCAGCAAATTTCATGATGTCACCGATATAATCTACCCCTTTGTTGAATCGCCCTGAAAATTTCGGCGCGATGGTCTGAAGCGGTACTTTCTCATCACTAAGCATTTTGAGAATGAAAAATATCTCAACGGGAGACTGTGACTGGGGAACTTCATCCATTGAAATCTCTGTTATGAAGTTCCCTGTACCTTTTCTGCCTTCTATTTTTCTGTAAACTTCACCTGCCTTAATTGCTGCGAACAGGTATTTTTCTGCAATTTCGACAAGCATTTTTACCGAACATCT
>CAZTDW010000053.1:0-20188 GCA_964611835.1 uncultured Rikenellaceae bacterium
CTGAAAGAATTCAGATCAAGTCTTCTGCTGATGCCTATAATATTTTCATCCAGGGGTGGAACGAGGACACCCTTGAGCATGTTGAAGAATTTAAGATATTACTACTTAACCGGGCAAATAAAGCTCTTGGGACTGCTCAGATTTCACTTGGAGGGACCGCTGGAACGGTTACAGATGTGAAGCTGATATTTCAATATGCACTTAAAACCAATGCACAGGGATTAATAATCTGCCACAATCACCCTTCAGGAAATAACCAGCCATCTGAGGCTGATAAAAAGATCACTCAAAAGATAAGGGAAGCTGCCGAATTGCTCGATATGCATCTTATGGACCATATCATAATAACACCGCATGACGGCTATTATTCATTTGCAGATGATGGATTAATATGACCTCAGATTATGAAGAAAGAATCAGAATTATGAACCAAAACCGACAATATTATGCTTTTATATGACGGATTGTTTATACAATTGTTTCTCCAACAAAAATACAAACCAGTCAGAGGAATCTCTAACTGGTTGGTACTCAATTGTGGGCCCAGTTGGGATCGAACCAACGACCCCCTGATTATGAGTCAGGTGCTCTAACCGTCTGAGCTATGGGCCCCTTTCAGGTTTCCAGGCAGGCAATTACTAAAAAATCAGTAATCAGTAATCAGTAATTGAAAACCGCCTTAAAACGGACTGCAATATTAGCTATAATCACCATATTTTCCAAACGACACTCAAAAAGAAAATACCATTGTAGACCATTTTCGTATGTTTTTTATGATCAAATGGTTTTAAACTCCATTAATTATCTAACCAATTATATGGAATTGTGAACCTGCCGAAAAACAGTAGAAGCCTGTCTTATTCTATCGCCGGAATCACTTCCATCAGAAGTCTTAATACCCGTTCCACGTTCGATGCGAAAACTTTGATCACCTCTTCCCACGAAACCGGTTTTTCATCCTCTTTCCAGGAATCAAAATCCGTGCTCATAGCTATTGCAGCGTAGGGAATCCCGATCTCATTTGCCAGGATGACTTCCGGGGCAACTGACATATTGATTATGTCAGCTCCCCACATCCTGAACATCTTCGATTCGGCACGGGTTGAAAACCTTGGCCCTTCGATAGAGATTATTGTTCCACGGTGGTGCACACGGATCCCGTGCTTCTCTGCCCCTGCAATCAGCAGACGGCGCAGGTTTTTATCAAACGGATCGGCCATGGGTGTGTGCTTCATGTTTCCCGGCTCAAACTCATCAAAAAAAGTGATGCTCCGGTGCCTGGTAAAATCAATGAACTGGTCAGGGATGACCAGATCACCTCTCCGGATGTCCTCCCTCAGGCTTCCGCAGGCAGTGGTGGCAATAATATGGGTGCATCCCAGGCTTTTGAGGGCATGAATATTTGCCCTGTTGTTTACCTGCGATGGGGGAATGGTATGCCCGAAACCGTGCCTTGACAATATTACAACATCAGTACCGCCAATTGTCCCGGATAGCAGAGAGGAAGATGGTTTTCCATATGGGGTATCAATATCCCTTGTCTCGGGCGACTTCAGGAGGTCGGGATTTTCAAGCCCGGATCCTCCGATCACGGCTATCCTGGTCATGCTTCCTTCCTCAGATATTGCATCAGAACATTTACCGCTTCATCCATATCATGACCAAATGTCAGTATTCCGGCCCTGTCGCCGGCCATCACAATTATCCTCTTTTCAATCACGTCTGATTCGCCGAACAGCCTGAAAATGTCCTTTGCAAGTCCGGTGGTACCATAGTCCATCGAGGGATTCGTGGTGGGCACCTTGTATATGAGTTCATTCCACAGATCGATGCTGTGAACATGCACCACCGCATTGGCGTCCGGGTCAGCCAGATAAATAGCTGCATGGGTAAGCGATTCGGATGAGGCTTTAAGGGGACCAATGCATTGAACCGCATTATCATCAATGTTGAATGAGTTTACTTTCACATAATGGCCCGGCTCTAGCTCAGGAATCTCTCCTGTGGCTGATCCGGTTATGATAAATTGATTCCCTCCCCTGATCCTCATGCTTAGATTTCCAAATCCCACTCCGTTTTCATAGGCGCCTATCAGATCCATATTGTAAAGTATTTCCCGCCAGTAATTTATTATTTCATACTGTTCATCAGAGATCACGGGGCCCGACTGGCTCCAGTGACAGTTAAATTTTACCACTCCTTCCATCTTTGTCATATTTATCTGAAAACATCTCTTTTATCTCTTTTTCATCTGCCCGGCAGATGCCTCTTTCAGTAATGAGACCGGTTATCAGCCGTGCAGGCGTAATATCAAAACCATGATTCAGGGCAACAGTACTTTCAGGGCATATCCTTACAGATTGGATCTTGTCCCCTGCCAGTCCTGAGATGTGAGTCACTTCCTCCTGGTCCCTCTCCTCGATTTCTATTTCACTTAATCCGTCGCGCGTGCCGAAGTCAAAGGTCGTTGATGGGAACAGTGAGTAGAAAGGGATATTGTTGTCTATTGCTGCAAGTGCCTTAAGATATGTTCCTATTTTATTGGCCACATCCCCCGCCGCGGTGGTTCTGTCGCTTCCCACAAATACTGCATCGACCATCTTCTTCTGCATAAGATGACCGCCTGAATTGTCGGTGACAAGTGTGTGTGGCACTCCATGCTGACCAAGTTCCCAGGCTGTTAACTTCGATCCCTGGTTCCTGGGACGGGTCTCATCAACCCATACATGCACCCTGATGCCTTTATCGTGGGCAAGGTATACAGGGGCGGTAACCGTTCCGTAATCAATGGTGGCGAGCCATCCGGCATTGCAATGTGTAAGAATGTTCACCGGTTCGCCCTTCTTTTGTTCACTCAGGTCTTCTATGATTTTCAACCCGTGGTTGCCAATCTGCCTGCAATATTCCTTTTCAGTTTCACATATCTCCATTGCCGTGTTCAACGCTGTTTCCGGAAGCGATCCTGATGACAAATCTGCAAGTAGTTTCTTAAGTGAATGATTGACGGACCATGAGAGATTTACTGCCGTTGGACGGCATGAAATAAGATATCTTGCAGCATTAAGGAGATGATCCCGGATATTTGTCATGGGATTGATCTCAAGAGTTGCAAGGTACAATCCGAAGGCAGCCGAAGCTCCAATAAGAGGAGCTCCTCTTACAGTCATATTGCCGATAGCATCAAATACGTCGTCTACAGACCTTAGTTCCTTTATTTCAAAAAAGAATGGCAGCCTTTGCTGATCAATCACCTTTACAACATGAGGATCTGACCTGTCAATCCAGATGCTTTGAAAATTCTCATTTCCAACCCTCATTACAAGAAGATCTTTTTGGTTTTCTCATGGTAAAATTAAGAATTTTTGCATTTCATCTGTTATCTGCAACGCCATGGATCTTTTAAAGGCAATTAAATTTCAGAGGTAAGGATGTGAATGTGTCGCCTCATTACCTGTTGTTACAGCAGCCTGTCTGTCAATAGTTTAATCAATAAGCTTAAACATTGTTCATCTCTGGTGAATTATTTTCTTAAAAATTAATACTTTAGTAAAGCATGTTGAACTCAGAATGAGACCGGCAGAAGCTGTTAACATAAAAAACTTTCCATAAAAAATGAAACAATCAATTTGTGTTTTGATCATACTGTTGTGGAACGCTACGATCATCCTGGAGGCACAACCGGGGAAAAATGACATCGGGCAGTTCTATAACGAGTTTCAGAAGTATGCGGACACCCGCTCACAGTCATTGTCGTATCTGTCGGAAGAGTGGCCCGAACCCGAACAATGGAGAATCCGGGGACGGGCAATGATGATGGAAATGCTTGGCTATCAGCCGGAGCCTGTTGCACTGAATCCTGTAATCCTTGAAAAGACAAAAAAGACCGGATATACCCGGTATAAAGTCCGGTATTCCCTCACTCCCTATCGTCAGACAGAAGCATTTCTGCTGATCCCCGATGGTTTGACGGAACCTGCTCCTGCAGTAATAGCATTGCATGACCATGGTGGATTCTATTACTTTGGCAAGGAAAAGATCGTTGAAACTGAAAACCAGCCGGAGATACTTAAGGAATTCATTGAAAATTCGTACGGCGGCAGAACTTACGCTGATGAGCTTGCACGCAAAGGATTTGTTGTACTGTGCCCGGATGCCTTGTATTTCGGTTCCCAGCGGCTTGATACAAGCCTGTTGCCAGATTATTTCAAGGATAATTTTCCGGGAATCAATTCAAAGGACAAGGACATCTCCATCAAAGCCCATAATCAGTTCTATTCCTCATATGAACAGATTATGGCAAGGTATTTCTTCGGATCAGGCACCACATGGCCTGGAGTGTTGTTCCATGGCGACAGGGTTGCGGTCGATTTCCTTCTCTCCAGACCAGAGGTTGATCCATCACGGATCGGCTGCATCGGATTATCAATAGGAGGGTTCAGGAGTGCGCATCTGTTTGGCCTTGATCCGCGTATCAGAGCATGTGTCGATGCCGGCTGGATGACATCATACAGCATGCAGATGGAAAATCATTTCCGGCACCATACCTGGATGATATATGTCCCGCGGCAGCTTGAATACCTCGATCTGCCCGATGTGGTCACCCTCGGCGCTCCGAAGCCTCTTCTGATAATAAACTGCAAAAAAGATCAGCTTTATACCATGGATGCGATGCAGGCTTCTGCAGAAAAGATCGGGAGGATATATGAAAAGTTCAATGCGGCTGCCCGTTTTGAGGTCAGATGGTATGATGTGCCCCATTCATTGAATGTTGAGATGCAGGATGATGCCATCGCATGGCTGGAGTTGTGGTTGAAGAAATGATCTTTTTTGAAGAATTCGAAAAAAGAGTCACAGATAGATATAGAGAACCAAAGAGATATTTAACTTTTATTATTCATTTACTTAGTGAACCTTTGTGCAAACCTTTGATTCCTTTGTGGTTAAATATTTTTTACTACAAGGTTACACAAAGGTTGTCACTAAGTAACACGAAGGAATACAGCACATTAATAGCATTTTATAGATTAATCAGGTTAATTAACTCTCTGGTTTAGCCTAATTATTTGTCAGGAATCATTTTACTTTTCAGAGGAGCAGTTTTTTTGCTAGTCTGATATCATGATTCCATTCTTTTATTTCGAATTGTCGACCGGATTATTCGAATATTTTGATCAGAACTTATTAAGTTTTAACTTTATCCTGTTTTTATCAGGCAAATCATTTTTTCCCAAATATGATTGATAGAGAAGAATATAGAAGAAAAATAATAATATCAGCTGGGCAGATCTTCAGCCGTTATGGATTTAAAAAAACCACTATGGATGAAATTGCCAGGGCATTGAAGATGGGGAAAAGCTCGGTTTATTATTATTTCAAAAGCAAGGAAGAAATATTTGAAGCAGTGGTATTGTATGAAGCCAATTTGCTTAGGAATGAACTTACTACGGCAATAAAGTCGGTCGAATCGCCGGTTGACAAGATGAGGAATTATGTTTTTGTAAGGATGAAGTCGTTCGAAAAACTTTCCAATTACTATAATGCGATTTTTGACAGGAATCTCGACCACTTTGATTTCATCGAGAACATAAGGACCAAGTATGATCGCGAGGAGCTTGCCATCCTCAGGCTTATCCTTTATGACGGTGCAAGAAAGAAAGTATTTAAGATTGAAAACAGTGAGTACACTGCCCTGGCTGTTCAGACAGCCTTAAAGGGTCTGGAAGTGCCTCTTTTCTGGCAAAAGAAAGAACTTAACATAGAAGAAAGGCTGAATGCAATACTCGACATCCTTTTTTACGGGATATTGCATTGAATGATTATTTCCGCTTTATCACCGGTCTTTTTCCCTGTTTCAGGCTTGCATATAACCAGATTGCTCCGGCGATCACGAATGGGATGCTTAGCCATTGTCCCATATTTATCTTCATTGTTGATTCAAAGGCAACCTGATCTTCCTTCAGAAATTCTATAAAAAACCGGGCAGTAAATACAAGTATCATAAGAAGGCTTATCAGAAGGCCCTGGATATGCTCACCCTTTCTGCGCCAGTATAGTCTGTGGAGCAGGATAAATATCATAAGGTAGGCCAGTCCCTCATAGATCTGAGTGGGATGCTTGGGGGCTGTCTCTCCGTTACGGAGGAACACGAATCCCCAGGGAAGGTTGGTTTCCACACCATAAATCTCTGAGTTCATAAGATTTCCCATTCTGATAAAGAAGCCTGAGAGGGCAACAACAATTGCTATCCTGTCAATTACCCAGGTGTAATCCTTCTTTTCTTTTCTCACAAACAGCCATAGTGCAATGAGGATACCGATGGCAGCTCCGTGACTTGCAAGACCTCCTCTCCATATCTTAAGAATTTCAATGGGATTGCTGAGATAATAAGCAGGCTCATAAAAAAAGCAATGACCCAGCCTTGCTCCTACAACCACGCCGACAGCCATATACACGGTGAGCCGGTCGAGTACTTCCTGCTTAAGGTTTTCATTCCTGAAAACCCTGTTCAATATTATATATCCGAACAGAAATGACGATGCAAAAAGAAGGCCATACCATCTCACGGCAAAGGAACCTATCCTGAATATTTCAGGATTAACGTCCCACGGGATAATTAAGAAGTGCATATAAGGCGGTTTAATGATCAGCAAAGTTAGAAAATATTATTATTACAGAACAACTGATTGAATTTTAACCTGCGGCCTGACAGGTAAGTGAAGTATCTTTAAAAAAATGTAAGTTTGCAATAATAAAAAATGACAGTTAATGAAGGAGAAAGCATTCCGGTACCTGCTGTTTTTACTGGCTGCCTTTGGGCTGACAGCCGGATGTGCCAAAATCAATTCTCCTTCCGGTGGGACCAGGGACAGGGAGATTCCGGTCATCACTGAAAGCAATCCGCTTAACGGAACAGTCAACTTCAGGGGGAAAGAGATATCCATCTCGTTCAATGAATATGTTGTGCTGGATAAGATAAATGAAAAGTTCATGGTTTCACCGCCAATGAAATTAAAACCAAGGGTATTTACCCGCGGCAAGGATGTCAGGATCCAGTTTGAAGAAGCCATGCGTGACAGCACCACCTATACCTTCTATTTCCAGGATGCGATACGCGACCTGAATGAAGGAAACGCAATAAACAATTACCAGTTTGTAGTTTCAACAGGACCGGTAATTGACTCTTTGTCAGTTACGGGCAACGTTGCAGGTTCGGTCAATCTCGATCCTCCTGAAAACACTCTTATGCTGCTTTATTCGCAGATGGCTGATTCATTTGTGGTAAAGCACCTCCCTGACTACATTACGCGCGCCGAGCTGAACGGGGAATTCAGGATTGACAATGTAAGGCCGGGGCAATACAGGCTTTATGCCCTGAAAGATGCTGATAACAGTAAAAACTACAATAACCGGGATGAGGAGTTTGGATTTTATCCCGAACCGGTGGAAATAACTCCTGAAAAGAATTTTCTGCCTGTAAAAAAAGACACTGCTGAGGTAAAAGCTTCTGAGGCGGATTTAAAAGCATCAGCAGGGGCAGTACGGGAAATTGCCCGACCGGGCAGTTCCGGCTCCGGTGTGAGGACTCAGGCAGGAGGAGCCGCTGAAAAGCCACAGGTCAAACCTCCATTAAAGGGCGAGTATCAGATTCTTCTGTTTCAGGCTGAAAAGCAGAATCACTACCTGACCTCCTCGAAAAGGTCTCTGCCCTATCAGTTGATATACACTCTGTCGCTTCCTCCGGAAAAGTATAAGTTCAGCTTTCGCATCCCTGAGGTAAGTGGGGACAAATACTATCTTGAGAATACCAGGAACAGGGACACCATTACCGTGTGGATTACTGACAGTACCGTTTACAACAAGCCGCAGCTTTCAACCATAGTGGAATTCCCTTTCACCGATTCACTGGGAATTACAGACCTTAAGACAGATACCATTATTATGCGCTATCTGGCGCCCAGGGCACCCCGTACAAAGGTGGTCAGGCGAACACCCTACAAAGTCAACTACGGACTCAGAAGCGGACAGACAAGGCCGGATATCAGGGTGAAATTTACTGCCCCTGTACCCTTCGGGGAGACCGATACCTCAAGGATAAGGTTGTTTGAGACTATAAAGTCAGAGATGTTGAAAATCCCCTACGCTCTCCGCAAGGACAGTGCCAACAGCTGCCTTTATTTTATGGATGCTGATCTTCAGGCGGGGAAAAGCTACCTTTTCATCGCCGATTCTGCGGCATTTAAAAGCATATACGGTGATTTTACCGACTCGACGGGAATAAAATTCTCACTGATGACACCTGAATCTTTCGGCAAGCTTACCCTCGATATTAAAAACCATTCGGGAGGGCGCATCATTCAGGTACTTGACAAATCGGAAAAAGTTGTCAGGGAGAAATATATGGAAGAGGATGGTATGCTTGAATTTAGCCTTCTGGAGAAGGGAACTTACAGGATTCGTGTTATTTTTGATCTCAATGGTGACAGGAAGTGGACGACCGGCGATTTCACCACACACATGCAGCCTGAACCTGCGTCATATTATCCCAAAGAGATTGAAGTGAAGGAAAACTGGGAATTGGAGCAGGACTGGGATATGGGGGAGAAAAATGTTAAGGATGCAAAGCTTTTGAATATCAAAAGTTCAGGAAGAAGATGAGCTGATCTATGGATTATCAAATAATAGAATTAATAAAATGAAGAAAGAAGTAGTAGCCGGTGTGGATATAGGAGGGACCAACACGGAGCTCGGACTTGTTGACAGAACAGGCGATGTGATTGTGGAAAGTACCCTGAATACCACTGATTACCCAAAGGTTGAAAATTTCGTAAAGGCACTGGTGAAAAGCATCAGGGAACTGGTAAAAAAGGACGGCGATCTGAAGCTTGTTGGTGTAGGCATCGGAGCTCCCAATGCAAATTATCATAAGGGGACTATTGAACTGGCGCCCAACCTTGCATGGAAAGGGATTGTTCCTCTGGTAAGTCTTATGAAAGAGAAGATCGAGGTCCCGGTGGTGATGACCAATGATGCAAAGGCAGCAGCGATGGGGGAGATGTTGTTCGGCGGCGCAAAGAAAATGAAGGATTTCATAATTCTGACCCTGGGGACAGGGCTGGGCAGCGGGATCGTTGTAAATGGTCAGGTGGTTTACGGGCACACCGGATTTGCCGGAGAGCTTGGGCACACAATTATAGTCCCCGGGGGAAGGGATTGCGGATGCGGCCGCCATGGATGCTATGAGACCTACGGTTCAGCATCAGGGCTGGTGAGGACGGTGCTTTATCTCCTGAGCGAAATGAAGGATCCAAGTTCGCTGAGAGACATACCTCCATCAGCCCTTACCGCAAAAAAAATTGCTGAAGCTGCCGTCGCCAGGGATCCTGTGGCCCTGGAGGCAATGGATTATACTGCTGAAAGACTCGCATTCGGTATCATAAATGCAATAGGATTCTCAAGCCCTGAAGCCATCTTCCTTTTCGGCGGGCTCGCCCAGGCAGGCGAAGCTCTGTTCAAACCTGTAAGAAAATATGTCGAAATGGGCGTCCAACCCATATACAAGGGTACTGTCAAAATTCTTCCTTCAAGCGTTCCTGAAAGCAATGCCGCCGTTCTGGGATCCGCAGCGCTTATATGGAATGAATTAATTAAGTGAAGGATATCGGAGTTTTGAAAAATATTTATTGTATTTTTGGCTTTCCCCGGTCCGGGGATTAATTCATTCCATTATGAATACTATTGAGGTTACAAAGCTGGATATTGATTCTGCAAAACCTGATCTTGAAGAGGTTTCTGCAAAACTTGACGGGCTTCCGGTTAAATACAGGATAGAAACCCTTAACTGGAAAGAGTTCAATTATAAACCTGAGGTCTCCTTTGCAATTGCTTATGGGGAAAAGGAAATTTTCCTGAAATATTATGTAAGGGAAAACTTCATGAAGGCTGAAAAGACAGAAACAAACCAGATGGTCTGCGAAGATTCATGTGTGGAATTTTTTGTTTCTCCGGAAGCTGACGGGATATACTACAATCTTGAGTTTAATCCAATCGGCACGTGCCTGCTTGGAACAGGCACTTCGAGAGCCGACAGCAGGAGGGCAGATCCTGAAGTCATTTCAAGGATACGCAGGCTCTCTTCATCAGGCAGCATGCCATTCACTGAGAGAACCGGCGACCTGGAGTGGACACTCACCCTGGCGATCCCCCTGGAGGTGTTTTTTCATCATGATATAAAAGATCTCAAAGGCAGAACCTTCAGAGCCAACTTTTATAAATGCGGCGATAACCTTACTGTTCCTCACTATGTAACATGGAATCCTGTCGGGACCATAAATCCTGATTATCATCAGCCTGAATATTTCGGGACATTGCGATTTGTATGATAGCCTGAAAAGGATGAAAACCGTATATTTCGGGATAATAGGAGCAAGGCACATTTCAGAGAAATAATTAAGCTACCCTTAAGGATTGATAAGGGTATTAAAACATAAAAGATAAAAAGTTATGCTAAAAGGAAACATTCTTATCGGGCAGTCGGGCGGACCTACTTCGGTCATCAATTCAAGTCTGGCTGGCGTAATAGAGGAAGCAAAAGCATTGAACCATGATGGTGATATTTACGGTATGCATTACGGTATCGAAGGATTCATGCAGGAATGGATCTATGATCTTGGAAGGCAGCCGGCCCATATAATAAAGGGTTTACGCCATACCCCGTCATCAGCACTGGGATCGTCGAGGCACAAGGTGCGCGACCATGATATGCCGCGGATACTCGAGGTGATGAAGAAATACAACATCCGTTATTTTTTCCTTATCGGAGGAAATGATACCATGGATACCATTCACAGGGTGGAGGATTATTGCAGAAACTCCGGCTACGAAATGGTTGGAGTCGGGATACCCAAGACCGTTGACAATGATCTTTTCGGAACCGACCACACACCTGGTTTTGCATCGGCGGCACGGTCGAACATACTGAATGTTCTTCAGGCCGGAGTGCTGGCGCGCGATATGCAGAAGGTCGACAAGTTTGTAGTTTACCAGACCATAGGCAGGGATGCAGGCTGGCTGGCTGCTGCGACAGCAATGGCCAGGAAAAATGAGGACGATGCGCCGCATCTTATTTATACTCCGGAATTTGACTTTGACCGCAAGAAATTCCTGACCGATGTGGAGAATTGTGTCAAAAACTACGGATGGGTTTCGATAGTGTGCGGTGAAGGGCTCAAGTATGTCGACGGGACTCCCGTAAGTGCATCAATGACCAGGGACAAATTCAACAATATCGAGTTCGGAGCGATGGGAGGAACCAGTGTTGCCGTCAACCTCCATAAGATCATTTCAGAGGAATTTGGTCTAAGGGGAGAGTTCCAGATCACAGAATCGTTGATAATGAGCGATTTTGTCAGAGCTTCGGAAGTCGACCTTGAAGAAGCTTTCCGGTGCGGTACCGAAGCTGTGAGGCTGGCATTAAAGGGTGAAACCGGTGTGATGGTTACGATAAACAGAGTGTCAGATGATCCTTACACCATAGAATTTGGCAAGGTACCCCTTCATGAAGTTGCAGTGGCTGCAAAACCGATGCCCCGCGACTACTTTAACAATGAAGGAAATCATGTGTCAGACTCCTTTATAAAGTACATGAAACCACTGGCAGGCGAAATTCCTGAATTTGTCAGACTTGAGAAATTATTCACAAAAAAATAAAAAAAATGGCAATAAAGTTTAATAAAGTCGCATTGTCGATCAATGCTCATCCCGACGATGCTGAAGCATGGAACGCAGGAGCGCTTAAACTTCTTAAGGACAAAGGCTACAAAATCGTTATAGCAACGATGACCGGCGGAGATCTGGGCGGTTGCAACATGAACATGGAGGAGACGGCAAGAGTCAGGTTTGAAGAAGCAAAAAAAGCTGCTGCTGTGCTCGATGCAGAGTATTATACCATGGGCGGGATTGACGGATTCCTCTACGACACAAAAGAAATGAGGCTGAAGTTGATTTCACTGATCAGAAAGGTCAGGGCCGGAGTTATCTTTACCCATCTTTCGGTTGACTATCATTCCGACCACCGTACAACGGCAGCAATTGTTGAGGCAGCAGCAATGGTTTGCTCGCTCGATACCGTCCCTGTTCCTGAAAAGCCTGTCGAAGTCACGCCTCTCCTGTATCACTCTTCACCGCTTACACTTACCGATCCTATGGGGTCACAGATAGTACCGCCCCATTTTCTTGTCGACGTTACATCGGTAATTGAAACAAAGAGGCAGATGCTTGAATGTCATGTCTCACAGATAGACCTTATGAGGCATATGCATAAGATGGATGATTTCTTCGGATTTGTTCTTGAAGGGAACCGGAACTACGGAAAGATGGCAGGTGTGGAATACGCCGAAGTTTACTGGCAGCATCTGGGAGGAGGATTTCAGAAAGAACCCCAGGTACAGGAAGATTTATCAGAGTACTTAATAAATAAATTCTAGAACGCATGAACTTAAACGACTCAAAATACAGCAGGTTTGCCCTTGTACGGGAAATGATGGAGACACCGGGTATTGTAAGCGCATTCAATCCTGAATGTTCGGAGCCCTTTGTGAAATCAGTGAGAGCAAAAACAGGCCTTTTTCTTACTGGTGAAGGAAGCAGCAGACTATTCCCTGCCAGAAGAGCAATATATTCCACAATGAAAAAAGATTTTTTTGTTCCTGTAATTACTGATGGGTGCACTCAGGCCGCCGAATATGATCTCAAGGATTTTGCGGTATTTGCCGCTTCAAATTCAGGCCAGACCAAAGAGGTAATCCGCCTGATGAATGTTCTTAAGATGCAGAATCATAATGCAATTTTCGGCCTGACCGCAAATAAGAGTACTAAACTGGAGGAATATGCAAATATCACACATGTTCTTTCATGCGGAAAGGAGGAAGCTGTAGCTGCAACCAAATCAGTTATAGAACAGGGTTTGTTTTATGACTCGCTGCTAAGAAACCTGAGAGGTGAGAAGATGGAAAATCTTGCCGCTGCTGCAGATATGACGGAAGCTGTTCTTACAGCTCCTATTGACAAAGATATAACTGAGATTATCAGCAATGCCGACCTGATCTATTTTGCAGGACGCGATAATGGCGTCGCTGCAGAACTGGCTCTTAAGACCAATGAAATAACAAGAAAGAAATCGGCATTCCTTGAAGGTACTTTTGCTGTCCATGGAATTGAAGAAGTAATGGATAAAAATGAAGTCCTCATATGGATCGATCCTTTTGAAGCTGAACAGGCCAAATTTGAAGAGTGCCTGGTAAAGGGCGTTGGGATGCAGGTTATTGCAGTTTCAAAGACTAAGACCATTTTCCCGACAATTATCATTCCTGACGGAGGGGAATATTCAGAATACATTCAGCTTGCAGCAGGCTGGAACATACTGGTTGAAACGGGAATATCACTTGGCATTGATCTTGACCATCCTGCAAGAGCGCGCAAAGTTGGCAATGAATACGTTCCTGAGTAAAATCCCGTTATATCCGGAAACTTCCTTAACCGGAATAAGTATTTAATTTAATATCACAATCAGTATGGCAAAAAAACAAGTTGTTGTCGGAGTTGATCTCGGCGGGACCAACACAGTTTTTGGAATAGTAGACCGTGAGGGTATCATACTTGCCGAAGACCGTATAAAAACCACTCATTATGATGAAATTGAGGTCTTTGTAGCCGCCCTTTATGAAAAAATGATGGTGACCAGCCAGAAGGTCACTGAAGAAATTGAAATAATAGGGTATGGTATAGGTGCACCCATGGGCAACATCAACAAGGGAACCATTGAACATCCGGCAGGTCTGCCGTGGAAGGGCATTATCCCTCTGGCTGAAATCTTTTCAAGACATACCCCGCTTCCTGTGGTTGTGACCAATGATGCCAATGCTGCCGCAGTGGGAGAGATGATTTACGGAGGGGCCAAGGGCATGAAGGATTTTGTTGTCATTACCCTCGGTACAGGACTGGGAAGTGGTTTTGTGGTTGACGGCAAACTTGTTTACGGACATGACGGTTTTGCCGGTGAGCTCGGACATACTGCAATCAGACCGGGTCCTTCAAACCGTGAATGCGGATGCGGCAGAAAAGGATGCCTCGAGACTTATGTCTCAGCAACCGGTCTGAAAAGGACTTTGCTTAAAATTATGGCCGACAGCACTCTGCCAAGCGAGCTGCGAAAGTACAGCTTTGAGGAACTCGATGCGGAAATAATCCATGAGGCAGCAAAAAGGGGTGACACAATTGCCAAAAGGGCATTTGAACATACTGGCATGATGCTGGGATTCAAGCTGGCTGATGTGGTGGCACATACCAATCCGGAAGCCATCTTCCTGTTTGGAGGACTTGCCCTTGCAAAAGAGCTGATCTTTGAACCGGCAAAAAACTTTATGGAAGAAAACCTGCTGCATATTTACAAGGATAAGGTGAAACTGCTGCCTTCGGAGCTGAGCACGCAGAACGCAGCCGTCCTCGGGGCAAGCTCTCTGATCTGGTCCCTGAAGGAAAACTGATCGAAGAACTTATATTCAGTTGTTATGGCGAATTTCAATGAAGTGTTAAACCATATCCTGGGCATAGTCTTTATAATTATAATTTTTTCTATAGCCTATGCTTATCTTAAACCGCATCAGCTGCATAAACGGAGACTGGTTTCGACACTTCTCCTGAAAGTCTCATACCTGATCTATCTGTTTTTTCTTCTTATAATCGTATATCTTTCAGCTCTTGTAAAAGGCGGTCTCGACCAGGTATTTTCAGGAGCTGAATTTTTTATTTTTATTATTGTACTTTTTATTCCCACAATCGGGATCTTTGCAAGGAAGCTTGGATATTTCAATAAAAAGAGAGAGGAATATAATTACTTTTTTACTTCCGTCAACCTGGTTTCAATAGTGGCCATTATGATGATGTATTTCATCTGATGCCAGAAAAAGTATCAGACCTGTTTATAGTTACAAATCATATTGTAACTTTGTCATAACCTTAAACATTTGATCTTATGATAAAAGAACGATTAGTTGGCTACATTGAACAAAGCATCAGGCAGAACTGGGAAATCGAAGCTTTGTCAAACTACAGGGAAAAAGGATTTACCTACAGGGAAATTGCCGGGAAGATCCTTAAGCTTCATCTTTTCTTTAAAGACGCGGGAATAAGGGAAGGAGATAAAATTGCACTTGTCGGAAGGAACTCGGCCAACTGGTGCGTCATTTACCTTGCAACAGTGACCTACGGCGCTGTTATAGTACCTATCCTGCCTGACTTCAAAACAGACGACCTGATGAACCTTATCAATCATTCGGATTCTGTTTTGCTTTTTGCTGATGATAAGATCTGGGAAAATTTTGACATCAGCAAATTGCCAGCTATCAAAGGGGCTGTATCGGTAGATACCTTTGCACTCCTTTCTTCAGGAGATGCCCTGCTGAGGGAAGACTACTCAAAACTTGAAGAGAAATTCAGGAATGCCTATCCGGAAGTGAAGAAGGATGATATCAAATTCTCCGACATCACCAACGACAAGCTTGCAGTAATAAGCTATACCGGCGGCACCACCGGATTCTCGAAGGGTGTTATGATTTCACATAACAGCCTGGCAGCAAATGTAAGGTTTGCCCAGACTCATATGCCTCTTAAGCCGGGCGACCCGCTGGTTTCATTCCTGCCACTGGCACATACCTACGGATGCGCTTTTGAATTCCTTTTCCCCTTTACCTTCGGATGCCATATCACAATATTGTCAAAAACCCCATCCCCGCAGATTATCGTTCAGGCATTCAAAGAGATCAAACCCAGACTTATCCTGTCGGTACCCCTTGTAATTGAAAAAATATTCAAGAAGCAGCTGCTCCCTGTCATCAATAAGCCGCACATGAAAATCCTTCTCGCAATCCCCGGGGTAAATAAGATCCTTCATAAAAAAATCCGGGAAAAGCTTGTGGAGACTTTCGGTGGCCGGTTTCATGAGATTGTCATCGGTGGCGCAGCCTTCAATCCCGAAGCAGAACTGTTTTTCAAGAAAATCGGATTCAGGTTCACTGTTGGCTATGGGATGACCGAATGCGGCCCGCTTATCAGCTATGCATCATGGGATACCACTAAGATCGGTGCTTCAGGCAGACCGGTTGATACACTCGAAGTTACAATCGACTCGCCTGATCCCCAGAAAATTATAGGCGAAATAATTCTCAGGGGTGAAAATGTGATGCTCGGTTACTACAAAAATGAGAAAGCAACCAGGGAAATAATTGATGATAAGGGATGGATGCACACGGGCGACCTGGGAATAATTGACAAGGAGGGAAATATCTTTATCAAGGGAAGAAGCAAAACCATGCTGCTCGGTGCTTCAGGAAAGAACATCTTCCCAGAAGAGATTGAAGCAGTTATTAACAACATGGACTATATTGCTGAATCGCTCGTCATTTCAGAAGATGACAAACTGATCGGGCTAATCTATCCTGATTATGAAATGATGAAGAAAGACAATATCTCGGAAGAGCAGTTCTCAGCAATCCTTGATGAGACCAGAAAGAAAGTCAATGAGAAGCTTCCCGACTTCATGGTTGTGACAAAATATCGTATCCACCCGGAAGAATTTGCAAAAACACCAAAAAGAAGTATTAAAAGGTTCCTTTACACCAAAAACTAAATTTTTGTTCAGTTTCAGAATCGACAGGCAGTTGAAGAATTTCGGATTGCGGATTTCGGATTGCGGATTTTGGAAGGCGGATTTCTGAATGGGGATTTTGGACCTTGCAGCAGATATCAGGTTTGCTTTCCGGGTTATTCCTGATTAGTTAATAATTGGCAGCTACAGAAATCTTAATCAATCTTGTTACTGATGGATCTTTATGCATTGATCGTGGCCGGTGGTTCCGGAAAAAGAATGGGCAGCGATATTCCCAAGCAGTTCCTGGAGCTTGATGGGAAACCCATCCTGATGCATACTATCGGCAGATTCAGTGCTTTTGACAATTCAGTCAGAATAATTGTTGTCCTTCCTGAAGATCAGTTTAAGGTATGGGAATTTCTTATCAGGGAACACTCGTTCTTAGTTCCTCATGAGACTGTAAAAGGAGGCTCCTCAAGATTCTCTTCAGTAAAAAACGGTCTTGAACTTGTTGATAAAGAAGGATTAGTTGCAATCCACGACGGTGTAAGGCCTCTTGTCAGCACTGCCACAATAAAAAGATGCTTTGAGGCGGCAGAAAAATACGGCAACGCTGTCCCTGTGGTCAGTAATTCCAGTTCACTGAGACTTGTAACCGGTACCGGGAGCATGCCTGTCAGCCGTCAGGATATAGTTATTGTGCAGACACCCCAGGTATTCCGGACCGGGCTGATAAAAAATGCGTACATTCAGGATTATTCTGATGAATTTACCGATGATGCGACGGTTCTTGAAAAAACAGGTGAAACGATCCGGCTGGTCGACGGGAACAGGGAAAATATAAAGATCACAAACCCGGAAGACCTTCTTTTAGCTTCTGCGCTTCTGCCGGAAATTACCTGACATTATCAGTAATTTGTATATTTGGACCGGATAACATGTGAATGATGAAAATCAGATGTATTATTTTTATTGCTGCCCTTGCAATTCTCACATCGTGTGCTGAATTGCTGACTGTCGTACAGTCAGGGGCTGGTGCACCTCTTACTGAGGAGGAGGTGATAAGAGGACTGAAAGAAGCCCTGTCAACCGGGGCACGGAATTCTGCCGGGAGACTTGCAGCAGAGAACGGATATTTTGGAGACGCTGCGGTAAAGATCCTTCTCCCTGATGAGGCAAAGGTTATTGTCGACAATATCTCAAGGATCCCGGGAGGGGATCAGCTGATTGAAGATGTGATACTAAGGATCAACAGAGCTGCCGAGGATGCTGCGAAAGATGCTGCTCCCATCTTTGTGAACAGTATTTCGCAAATGACGATAAAGGATGCATTCAACATCCTTAAGGGAACTGACAATGCTGCAACATCATATCTGCGATCGACAACATGGGATTCATTGTATGATCTTTACAAGCCAAAGATCCGTAATTCGACAGAAAAGGAAATCGCAGGTAACATTTCCACAAAAGATGCATGGCTGGCGCTTACAGGCAAGTGGAATAGTCTTGCCAGCTCAGTCCCGGGGAAGCTTGCCGGATTTAAACCGGTAAACACCGATCTCGATGATTTCCTCACGTCAAAAGCGCTAAATGGCTTGTTCCTGAAAATCGAAACTGAAGAACTGAAAATACGCAGGGAGGTCTCAGCAAGGGTTACTCCGCTGCTTAAGCGCGTATTCGGCACACTTGACAATAATCAGAAATAAATCATTCAAAAGGCAAATGTTCGAAAAGAAAATAATTTCATTCAAGGGTCTGGAAGTTAAGATTACCGATCATGCCAATGAAGGTATCCTTGAGATTCTAAATAATACTGTTCTCGGATCGGAAGGCGGGTTGAGATACCAGCTTCGGAACATTCCTTCAAGGATTGAAGCATACGGTGATCAGATCAGGTTCATCTCACTCTATAAAGCCGGAAAGATAACCGGAACCGTTGGTGCCTGCTACAGGACGACAGGCCAGGGAAATCTGAGGTATCAGTCAACATATATCAGATACCTTGCTTTTCAGTCAGGTTACCAGGCGTATGGCGTATTGAAAAGGCGAAGGAAGGAAAAAGTGAAAACTGACAGGGATGATTCATTCAAGGAAAAGGCACTGGGCATTTTCAGTAAGCCCGATTTGCTTGATTTCAAAGGATACACTGAAGGCGATAAGCATATGATGTATGCTTTTGTCGAAAGTATGAATGAGCGGTCGAAAAATATGATAAGCCAGGCAGGTTATGATTATATCCGTTCTTTTCTGACAGTTGCATTCAGCAGGTTCTCACCAAAGCCTGACAGCCGGGTTTCAAAACTGGCCGGTCACGAAAAGGAAAAGATGAAGGCGATGCTGCTCGACCATTACAAGGATCATTCGCTGTTCAGCCCTGATCATGTGTTTTACGGCAACAGGTATTACGTGCTGAAGGAAGGCGGTGAAATAATTGCCGGCGTAAACGCAATGCCATCATCATACAAGATCTATGAGATGCCCGGAGTGTGGGGATGGGTCATAATGAAGATTCTGCCAAAGGCGCCATATTTCAAAAAGCTTTTTTCACCGGAAGAATTCCGTCATCTTGTTTTTGATGCCATATACTGCAAAAAAGGCCATGAAGAGTACCTTGCCGACCTGTTTGAGTCAGTATGCGCTCTGGAAGGTTTTAACACCGGCCTGACCTGGCTGGATGACAGGTGCGAATTATTCGACAAGCTGAGGTCGGGTGTAAGAATGGGAGCATTAAACCGAATGCTTAATGCCAAACCCGGGCTGGTTTATGCCAAATTCATAAACCTTACGGATAAAGATAAGGAGTGTTTTTATGACGCCCCCGCATATATCTCGGGTTTTGATTTCTCCTGAGTAAACTGGTTGTAATATTAAACTTTTAAGTATCAAATCCATGAAAACAGCTTCAAAATTCCTTGTGTTATTGTTATTTGTTTCACAGATGGCTTATTCACAGGAAGGAGAGGAAAGATATGTCGCTGAGACAGATCCCCTGGTACTGAATAAGCTCGAACAGTGGCAGGACATGAAATTCGGCCTTCTGATGCACTGGGGACCTTACAGCCAGTGGGGCATAGTGGAATCCTGGTCGATATGTGCAGAGGATGAAGGATGGTGCAGGCGCAAGGATCCGGATTATACAAGGTACAAAAAGGACTATGAAAATCTTCAGACAACCTTCAATCCGGTAGGTTTTGATCCGGCTAAATGGGCCAAAGCAGCAAAAAATGCAGGGATGAGATATGTTGTTTTTACCACAAAGCATCATGATGGATTCTGCATGTTTGATACAAAGCTTACCGACTACAGGATCACCAATAACAAAACTCCGTTCCATTCCGATCCCCGTGCAAACATTACAAAGGAGATCTTCAACGCTTTCAGGGGGGAGAATATGTGGGTGGGAGCATATTTTTCAAAGCCCGACTGGCATACAGGATTTTACTGGTGGCCTAATTTCGCAACTCCCGACAGGAATGTGAACTACAGCATCAAAGCCTATCCCGACCGCTGGGAAGCCTATGTGAAGTATACACATGGTCAGATAAT
>CAZTDW010000054.1:0-20082 GCA_964611835.1 uncultured Rikenellaceae bacterium
TTAAGTGACCTTCAATTGGTTGAATGAAGAAGTTCTTATAATAGCTCTAATCAGCTTAATATCAGCTAACTACCCCCTTCCCTTTCTTTAAAGGGAAGGGGCAGGGGATGGGTTTCTTTGATTCTACTTTAAAGGGAAGGGGCAGGGGATGGGTTTCTTTGGTTCATAACCTGAGTAGTCGCATCTTATACCGCACTAATTGTCAAAAGTCAGGAAGATATGCAAAATTGTATATTCGACATTATTGACATTATTATTAAATATGACCGCCATATAATTCGTCTGCCATGCAGTCGGGGAATAGATTACCGGAATTATGTTGTGATATGACTTTTATTATAAATCCTATATTACACTATTATGATAGGAGGCCCGATAAAACAGATTCCAAATAAATTATATTAAAAGCGGGAAAGAAAATCCTGAGCATTCAAGATTTATCGACAATTCAATCCAAAAAAGTTTGACTCAGGTTCATATTTTACCTACCTTAGGTAACCAAGTTTCTCAAAACCATATAATTGAAAAGTAAAATGTCAGAATTGAGGACATTTACACATCCAATCTCTGTTTCTTACTGTAGCTTACATAATTCCAAATCCATTTATGAAATTAAATTTTACTGACATGAAAACCTGCAAGTTATTAACTGTCATCACAATTGCTGTGTGCTTTAGTGATTGCTTGATTGCCCAGCCCAGTCCATACGATCCCGTCTGGGGAGTTTATGCTTCCGGAGTAGGTGAAAGATTGCGCCCAGGGATGAATCCCTGCTGGATTACCTATACAGTCGGATTAATTGCTGATCCACGAATTCAAAACAACGTAACGCAAGGCAATATGGGAGTAATAATGTCGGGGGTTAATTGGTTTCAGGCAACTGAGGGTCAGCGCAGATTCAGCAGATATTTTGAGGACCAGCCTGATGGAATTTTTAAATTAACTCCCTGTGAGACTGCAACCCCTCCAATTGATCAGACACAACGTTCACAAACCGGTGGAGGTACTATGCCCCAGTCAGGCATAAGCGGGACATGGATTTCTGTAGGTCATGGCAGAATGGTGCTGACACAGTCGGGTAACACTATAAGCGGATCCGCAAATGGGATCAACCCTGGGGATCATTGGGGAGAAGGACACAGAAACGGTGGAAGAATAAGCGGCCGTATTGAAAATGATGGCACTATTGTTATTATGAATTACTGGAATGATGGTACTTACTCCGAGGACTATATGAGATTAAGTGGTGACGGCAGGACTATAAGCGGGAACTGGAACTGGTATACAAATCCATCAAAAACCACCAGCAATGGAAGCGGAACCTATTCAATGCAAAGAAATTGAAACAGATGATTGATAACTCCTGCCATGGAGGCAAGGATACCGGATCTTCCGGCTTATTTTACAAATAGTATCCGCCCCTGCCCCGGAGCCAGCCAGGTGCTTTCGCCTGAAAACGGCTCTGCACCGCCTGTATAATTGTTTATCTGGTAGATTTTACCCTGTTCCCTGAAGGAAAGGGTTATATTCTGAGATTTCGTAAGGCTTTTATTAACCACAATGACATGAGGTGTTTTATCTGCATCTTCAAATTCACCGACCACCAGATCATCACCTCTCAGTGAAGCTAAAAACACCGATGATTCAAGCCCGTTTGCGCATTCTTCAGATTTGGGATAATGAAAGACATTCAGGCTTTTCAGTTTTACATATACTTTCCCCATCGCATGCATCTGCAGGTTTATGTTCTGAAGTATGTACCAGACCTGCGTTTTATTACCGAACTGGTCAACAGGCGCATACCTGTAATTCCCATGTTTGGGCGCAAAGTATGTAAAATAACTTATCCCTCTGGCCCCGTAGGCCAGTGTTGTATATAGCTGGAAACAAAGACCTTCATAAGAGGGATCCATGTAATCGAAATGAGCATTTGACAATACAATGTTCCAGAAAGGGATATTGTTTTTTATGGCCGCATTTCTGATTATTTCGAGATTTTCAAAATAGCCCCTCCGAAGGCTTCCATCCTTCATCAGGGAATAATTGTCGTAACTTATAAAAGCAGGCTTTACCGTTTCAATATATCTTTCAACATAATCATCATAGTCTTTTGCCTTGAGTTGTTCACTGTTGCTGGCATAATTAGGGAAAAGGTTTATATAACTTACCTTTCCGGGAGCAGCCATTGCCCATGCATCTTTCCATCTTTTCAATCCGCCAAATGCAGAAGTGCCAGGCTCATCCCTCAGATAATAACCATACACCGCAGGATTTCCGGATGTTTTCCGGGCCACATCATTTACCCGTTTACTTATCTTTGCATCACTTAATTCTGCTTCGGCATCGCCTACCTGGATTGAGCTGTCATAAACAAATGCCTTTAATCCGGCCCGAGAAACATTCTTTAAATCGCCGATCATTATAAATCCTGCCAGATTAAATCCGCAATCATAAATATCCTTAAGCGTGGTAAGATCGCCGGGCGTCCAGCCCCAGGGCATGATGGCAAACTCTTCCGGTTCAAGCCGGGCAGTATTCAGTCCTTGTGAAAAAGCTGATGTTAAGCTCAGCAGAAGGAATCCGGTGATCAATAACTTTTTCATCTTATAGTATTAGTTAAGAGTAATTTTATTTTCTTTTTCAAAAAGCCTGCATAAAGTTAAAAAGATATGGCACGGGATTATTCAATTTTGCAGGGATCGGACAATTCTTTTTTTTAAACAGGAATGAATAAGGAAAAAGTCATTTAAAACAATACGGTATTAAGGTGATTTTTAAGAATTACCATATGTAATGATAACGTGGGATTTATTAAATTTGATAATGGATCCAACCACAATTATTTAATCCTTACTGATCATGAATACATCAGGGAATTCATCATTATCCGGGCGGTTAAGAAATCATAATTTTCATAATCCGTCGGTTTACAAATCATCCTCTGCGGTAAGAAACCTGAAAAAACTTTTGCCTTTAAAGATTATTTCAACTGTATGTATTGTGATATTATTTTTTACGAACTGGCAGGCTGCACCTGAAACGAAGATCCCCGGGACTCTCGATTTGGGTTTTCTTCTGAACAACCAAGAACTTCAGTCTTTTGGTGAAAAGCTTTTCTTCGACACAAACCTTTCCACACCAGAAGGCCAGTCTTGTGCTGTATGTCACGGACCGGAAGTAGGATGGACCGGACCGGATGAGATGATAAACAAGACCGGTGGTGTTTACCCCGGAGCAATGCATGATCGTTACGGAAACCGAAAACCCAATAGTGCTGCATATGCTACCTTTAGTCCTTTGTTCGGTGCCAGAAGTGAAAAAGGCGAAATAGTTTTTTATGGTGGAAATTTCTGGGACGGGAGAGCAACCGGTTATGTCCTTGGCAATCCGGCTGCTGACCAGGCACAGGGACCCTTCCTGAACCCAGTAGAACAAAATATTGCCAATGCAAAAATTCTGGTTGACAAGGTATGTAATTCGGAATACGCCTCCATTTTCAGAAAAGTGGGAAATGATATCTGGAACGAACCGGATATCTGCAACAGTAAGGATCTTAATTTACAGTTTGGTATAATTGGTATTGCTATCGCCGCTTTTGAGAACTCTGAAAAAGTTAACGGATTTTCATCCAAATACGATTATTACCTGAAAGGAAAGGTAAAACTGACTGCCAGGGAGGAGCAGGGACTCGCATTATTTAATGGAAAAGCTAAATGCGCAAACTGTCATATGGCTGATCCTGACACCAAAGGAACTCCCCCACTTTTTACAGATTTCACATTTGACAACCTGGGCATACCTGTAAATCCTCAGAATCCATGGTATTCAATGGATGCAACATTTAACAAAGAAGGCGCAAACTGGATTGATCCCGGACTTGCGGAGTTCCTGAAAGAAATGCCACAGTATGCCATGCTTGCAGAGGAAAATTTTGGCAAACATCAGGTCCCGACACTAAGGAATGTTGATAAACGCCCGTCACCTGAATTCGTTAAATGCTACGGACATAACGGTTATTTCAAAAGCCTTGGGGAAATTGTACATTTCTACAATACCCGTGATGTTCTGCCGCCGGCTGGTAAGGTATCAGATCCAAAACCCGGAATAAACTGCTGGCCTGAACCCGAAGTTGTCAGCAACATGAATAAGGATGAACTGGGAAATCTCGGACTGACAGCATCAGAAGAATCAGCAATTGTTGAGTTTATGAAAACCCTTTCTGATGGATTTGTTTTAGAAAATAAATAGACACGCTTTTCGAACTGATCAGTGCGGAGGCCCAGTCTGATGCCAATAACTGGTTTACCTCCCAGGAGAGCAACCCGGTGCCTCGTGACCTTCTTTTTTTGCCACTAAGGCACGAATGAATGAGCTGGTTTCATCAGGAAACTATAAAACAATCCTTTTATAATTAAGTTTCAACTCACCAAAATTAACAACCAGAGCCAGTTTGTTTCCAGAAACTTTAAGATAATTTATTGCCTGAGCTATGAACTCATCCGCAATACCCGATACTCCCTTTACTTCAAGGATAATCTTATTGTAAACAACAAAATCGGCATAAAATTTATGAGGGAGTATTACATCCTTATAATGGACTAAATATTCTTTTTCTCTCTCGAATTCTATTTTTGCCTTTCTGAATTCATATTCAATAGCATCTTTATATACAATCTCTAGAAAACCTGAGCTCAGATTATTATGAACCTCAAAACAAATGCCTATAATGGAAAAACATTCATCCTTATAAACAAGATCATTCATTTGCAGACATTTCACAAATCTAATTTAGTAAAAACTATTGATTTACATAATTTTTGGATTCTTATTAGTTCATTCGTGGCACATATTTTTTTTACCACTAATACACGAATATCACAATCTGGTGATTACAAATATTTTGGATTGATGGGATTTCATTAGTGCACTCGTGGCATATATTTTTTTTACCACTAATACACGAATGTCAAAATCTGGTGATTACAAATATTTTGGATTGATGGGATTTCCTTAGTGCACTCGTGGCATATATTTTTTTGCCACTAATACACAAATATCAAAATCTGGTGATTACAAATATTTTGGATTGATCGGATTTCATTAGTGCATTCGTGGCATATATTTTTTTTACACTAATACACGAATATCACAATCTGGTGACTACAAATATTTTGGATTGATGGGATTTCATTAGTGCTCTCGTGGCATATATTTTTTTGCCACTAATACACGTATCTCAAAATCTTAAAGAATGTTAATCCCATAACGAAATAGTCAAACAGTTGCTACATTGCTGCCTGTTTTAATAGTCCATCCATCCGATGAAGGCCAGATTCCATATTACCCTGATCCTGATTTTGATCTCCTCTGTCTCCTTCTCACAGGAAAGCACTTCCATAAAAGCCCTTGCAACTGATGCTCCGATTACCGTCGACGGCTATCTGAATGAGCCCGTATGGACAGAATCGCCGGTTGTGACAGACTTCATCCAGTTCGAACCTGAAGAAGGAAAACCTTCAGCACGCAAAACAGAGGTAAGGATATTATTTGGCAGGGACAATCTGTTTATCGGAGCGAGGATGTCTGACAACTATGAAAATATTGAAGCTAACCTGGGCCGGCGTGATGAATACAACAGGGCTGACTGGTTCATGGTTTCCATCGACTCATATTTCAACGGGAGGACAGCCTATACATTTGCCGTGAACGCTGCAGGTGTACAGCTTGACGGCCAGCAGGACGACAACAAAAAACTTAGTGTAAACGATGCGAATCCTCTTCTTCCGGCTGGCCTTGACCCGTCCTGGGATGCCATCTGGTTTTCGGATGTAAGCATCTCTGAAGAAGGATGGACAGCGGAATTACGGATCCCTTACAGCATGCTGCGCTATTCAAGAAATGACATTCAGAACTGGGGTATTCATTTCAGGAGACGCATCCCCAGGCTGGGAGAGGTCTCCGAATGGCCGTTCATCCCAAGGAATGCAAGGACAAATCTTGTGTCAGGGTATGGAAGGATTACGGAAATCAAAGGTCTCGATCCAAGGCGCAATATCCAGGTGAGGCCATATGTTCTTGCAGGCCTCGATGTTTTTGAAAACGAAACAAATCCCGGCCGTGCTGATCACAGGATGAAATATGATGCCGGTGGTGACGTAAAGCTCGGACTAGGGCCGAATGTAATGCTCGACGCCACAATAAGTCCCGATTTCGGCCAGGTTGAAGCGGATCCCGCTGTCCTTAACCTTACTGCCTTTGAAACATTTTTCGCCGAAAAACGGCCTTTCTTCCTTGAAGGAGCCGATATCTTCAAATTCGGTATCGGGAACAGCCGCCTTTTCTATTCACGCAGGCTTGGGGCAAACGAACCAATCATTACAGCCGCCAAATTATCGGGTCATTCAGAAAAGGGCCTGTCATTCGGACTCCTTGGAACAACTGCCGGAAAAGATTTCAGACCTTCAAACAATTACGGAGTACTCAGGGTAAGCCAGACGTTGGGGAATTTCTCTTCAATCGGAGGTGCATTTACATATTATTACAGCCCGGAAGAATCAGGCACCGGATGGCAAAGTACTACCGGAGGCGTTGACTGGGACTTCCGGTTCAGCAATAACAGATACGGATTCGAGGGAATCGCTGCCTTCTCCGACAGAAATCCTCTTGTGCCGGGAAGGAAAGGAGAAGAAGGATTCATGGGCGGTCTGGTGCTCAGAAAGAGACAAGGCATTATCGACGGCCATTTTACATTGCTGCTGTTCACTGATAAGTATAATCCCAACGATATCGGATGGATAAGCTTTGAACAGAACTGGTACCAGATATGGTCAAACCTGAATTATAAACTCAATCAGGGAAAGCCTTTCGGTCCTTTCCAGAGGGGAGATATAACGCTTTATTATACCCGGCGGTATTCATACCTGGAATGGTATGATATGGGGGGAAATGTAAACCTGAACACCAGTCTTATAACAAAAAAGTTCAGAAGCCTTAAAATCGGTACCCGGTTCAACGACCTTCTTGGCGGATATGACCTGTGGGAAACAAGAGGCCTTGGAATATGGGCCAAACCAAAAGCATTGGAACTGTCAGGCGAATTCAATACCGACGACAGGAAAAATTGGAAGGTAACCCCAAAGCTGACGCTGAAAAAATACGACAATAAAGGCAGTGAGTATGGCCTTGATCTTCAAAGCATCATAAATACGGGAACAAGATTGTCATTTCAGGCAAATTTCAAAGGCACCCTGGAAGCTGACAAAACAGCATGGGTGTCAAATGAGTCGTTCATCAGTGATAACTCCGTATGGAAAATAGGAAATTCTTCAGGTTCACCCGACAATCTTGATTACGGTGACTATACCGGATTTGACGACGGAGGGATGCTGGGAACCATACTTGAAGGTGTAAGCCAGTACAAACCCGGCCAGTATTATGTCCCGGTATTTGGAACTCGCGATACCAGATCAGTCGATTTAACTCTTAGGGGCTCCCTCACATTTACCAGCAAATTCTCACTGCAGCTTTATACTCAGTTCTTCTTTGCAAAAGGCCTTTATGATAATTTCAGTATCCTTGCCAATCCTGATTACATGGCTGGTTTTCCGGCATACCCGAAAAGGAGGGACTTCAATTATAAGAATCTGCAGTCAAATTTTGTTGCCCGGTGGGAATACAGGCCGGGTTCAACGATCTATTTTGTGTGGAGCCATACAAGGAACAGGAGAGACGACATGAATCCGCTTGCCCCGTGGGGAGAGTCGATCTATGAGCAATCCCTCGGGGGACAGATTTCCGATCTCTTCAGGATATTTCCGAAAAACAGCTTCATGATCAAGATCGACTATGCATTTCACTGATCAGAATCCCCTGTGCAGTTTTAGTGATTAACTCCAAAACTTATATAAGTGATTCTCTGGCACAGTCTTATCCTCAGGGCCTGATTATCGTTCCGTCCCTTTTGCGGACCGTCCATCCCGGGGCTTTATTGTTGATGGGATATTTTGCAGCTTCCTTCTCGTTGATATCAACTCCCAGCCCGGGAGCCTCATTGACATACATGTATCCATCTTTCATCACCGGACTTCCCGGGAAAATTTCAAGAAGTCTGTCTGTAAAGGTTACTGCCTCCTGGATCCCAAAATTCCAGCATGCAAGATCCATATGGCAGTTTGCGGCATGCCCGACAGGTGATACGTCACCCGGGCCGTGCCATGCGACCTTTACATTAAAAAATTCCGCCAGCCTGGCTGCTTTCATTGCCGGACTTATTCCCCCCAGCTGGGAAACATGTATCCTCAAATAGTCGAAATAATGGTTGGAAACAGGATCCAGGAATTCGTTGATATTGTTGAACAGCTCCCCCATCGCAAAGGGGACCGTTGTGCTTCTGCGCATCTGCTTCCACCAGAGTGTGTTTTCAGGTGAAAGCGGATCTTCGATAAGAAAGGGCCTGTACTGTTCAAGTTTCCTGCAGAGATTAATTACATCCACAGGCTGGCAACGCTCATGAATATCATGGAGCAGTTCGATCTCTTCGCCGCAACTTTTTCTTACAACTTCAAAAATTTCAGGTACGGACCTCAGATATGCCTGGTCATCCATAAAACTGTCATCGGGCATTCCAAATCCTGCTTTTCTAAAATCAGGTTCGGTGCCTGCGATACCTACGCCTCCATACCCGCCTTTCTGAAAACTCATCAATGACGTGCCTCCCTGCTGTATCCTCACATGGCGAAATCCTTTTTCGATGAAACTCTGAACGCTGTCAGCAATTGCCTCTGGCGTTGGCCCGCTTGCATGACCGTAACAATCAACGGCAAAACGGCACTTCCCGCCCAGAAGCTGGAAAACAGGCATTCCCGCCATCTTGCCTTTGATATCCCATAAAGCCTGATCGAGTCCGCTCAGTGCATTGTTTAACACCGGACCATTGCGCCAGTAAGAACTGACGTAGCAGGATTGCCACAGATCCTCAATATTTTCGGCAGATCTCCCTGCACAGAAATCATTAAGATAACTGTTTATTGCTGTTACCACTGCCATAGCTCTCTGTGTGAAGGTGGCACAACCAAGGCCATAAAGACCGGGTTCGGTCGTATCCACTCTTACAACAACCAGGTTCAGACCTTCCGGAGCTGTGGCAATTGCCTTTACACTCTTTATCTTAACAGGAGGCCGTGCACTGGAAAAATCCCGGGATTGCATCATTTCTTCTCAGCTAATGTTTCAACAATCACATCTTTTTGCTCGAATAATCCCTTTTTGAATTGCAATCCCAATCCCGGCAGGTCAGGAGGAACAACCATTCCGTTTTTCACCTGTGGGGCATTGTCAAAATAGAGCACATTCCTGTCGTGCCATTCGGGATACACACTTTCAACATAAAACAGATTGGTGATTGCCGTTGCAAGATGGACAGAAGCATACCATAGGATCGGTCCTCCCGAGGTATGCATCATGGTCGGAATATAATAGGTGTTTGCCATATCTGAAATCTTCTTTCCCTCTGAAATTCCGCCGCACCACGTCAGATCATACATTGCAATCTCTCCGGCTTTTGATTCAAACATCTCCCTGAATGAGAACCTGGTTGCCAGACGTTCGCTTATAACCAGCGGGATCTTTGATTCCCTGGTCAGGGTAACATAAGCCTGCATATTATCAGGCAAAAGCATATCCTCAAGGAAAAGGATTTCGTATGGCTCCAGCGCCTGTGCTATCCGGATGGAGCTTGTCAGGTTCCACATGCTGTGAAATTCACATCCTATCTCAAGCTCATAACCGACCGAATCCCTGACTCTCTTTATCCAGTCAAGGCTTGCATCAATATCCTTCTTTGAAATGTATTCGCCGTTATTTATTGAAGCTATTCTGTCAAAGGGACAGAACTTGATGCACTTTATCCCTTCCCCTGTAAGGAACTGCGCAATTTTCTCCATATCCTGCTCAAGTGTCCAGCCGTTTATTGCACGGTTGCTTCCGTTGGTATAGGTGTTGTAAATCCTGATCTTCTTGTTTGCACTTCCGCCCAGCAGCTTATACAGAGGAACATTGCACACCTGGCCAAGGATGTCCCATTGTGCAATATTGACGGCCGACAAAGCACGCATCTCCGCTCCTCCGGAAACATTGAATGCGTGCCGCCTGTAAATTCTTTCCCAGGTCTGTTCAATTTCCAGGGGATTTGTACCAAGCAGATTCCTTGCAACATTGCGAAGGTCGAGGTCAGAAAAATCGGCAGAATTGGGATGCAGAGGGTATGTCTCTCCGGTTCCAATAATGCCCGTGTTTGTATGCAGTCTGATCCATATCCAGTGGCCCTTCCTGAATCTCACAGTTTCAATTTTTGTTATCGTGAGATCAGAAGCTGAAGTCGCAGCCTCAGAAAAGAGAGGTGACATTACTTCATATCCGAGAAGCCCGAAAAGACCGGTTCCTGATTTTTTAAAAAAATTCCTTCTGTCCATGATTTTCAGAGTTTTTAATTCTTTAATGATTTACGGAGAAGCCACAGAGCTCCAGGGAGTTTATCTCAATATCTTCTGCGGAAATAAGCGGTCCTCCCAGGAACTCTGTGTAACAAAAATATATATGATCTGAATTTCCTGAAGTTTTTAATCGAAGAAATTTTTATCCTCCTCGGCCAGGTATTGCCTTGCTCCCTTTTTATCGATTTCAATCCCAAGTCCGGGTCTGTCCCATACATCAATAAGACCGCCTTTAACAACAGGATCCGGCAATCCGGAGACAATATCGTACCACCAGGCCGGATTTGCATGACAGTATTCAAATGCAATATAGTTTTCCGGCATTGCCGCTCCTGCCATCACCTGTGCAGCTATTCCTATAAGTCCGTCGAAAGTGCCGTGAGGAGCAAACTGGATGCTGTACAGATCGGCAAATTCCGATACCCATTTCATTTCAGCTATGCCACCCATATCTTCAGGGTCGGGGCCAAGAACATCAACAGCATGTTTCTCTATCAGTTCACGGAAGTTCTGACGCAGGTAGATCTGCTCTCCCGTATGGATAGGAGTTACAGTGCTTTGCGAAAGCTCCCGGTAGTCGTCAGCCAGAACATAGGGTGTATAATCACCAGTGAGCATATCTTCCAGCCACATCAGGTTATACTTTTCCACCATACTGGCAAATTTAATTGCATCCGACAGAAGCATTCCGGGGCCCATATCAAGTGCAAGACCAACTTCATCACCGAGTCCTTCCTTCATAGCTGCAACCCGCTCTTCCATGTATTTCAGTCCGTATTCAGTTATCGGACCGCGGCGGCCGACATCTTTCTTGCTGGCCGACGGACTTGTATTTGCAAGAGTGAAGTTTGGAACTGTTCTGTTCATGCCTCCATGAAAACCCAGTGCAGTTTTTACAATCGTGAACCCATGAGGAAGAGCTTTAACATTTTTTGCCCATTCCATATAATCCTTCGGTTCTGTTCCCTTTCTTTCAACCCTGACGCTTCCATTATAGCATCTTACCTGATCTCGGATCTTTCCGCCCAGAAGCTTATAGACAGGTATTCCCGCTGCCTTGCCTGCAATATCCCAGAGGGCTATTTCAATGGCGCTAACAGCACTACCCCACGGTTTATAACTACCCATCCTTCTGATTTTCATCATTACACGTTCAACGTTTGTTGGATCCTCACCTACAATGTAATCCTTATAAAAGAGGACAAAAGGCTTAAGGTAGGGTTTTGCCGTTTCAGCCTGTCCGTATCCCTCAATCCCCTGGTCGGTGGTTATACGGACAACAGGGCTGTTGCCCATGATCGCACATCTCAGATCCGTGATCCTGATCGGAGGTTTGGGTCCCTTTTTCTGCACCGGCTGACCGATCAGTTCAGGTGCAGCAACAACACCTGCCGTGGCGGCAAGCGATTGTTTCATGAATGAACGACGGCTCAGCGAGCTCCCCAAATCCTGCTGTGGTGACTTTTTTTCATCATTAAATGCAGGATTAATTGTCTGATTATTTTTTTCCATTGATTTATTAGTTTTTATGGTTTAATTTTTTCTACAGTTGTTTTTTGAATATTCTGTTTATACTCACCGTCGCCACCGTGAAGGAATTTATGAGACGGTCATCTGTTTTCTGTCTGCTCACCCCCCGACCCCCCTAAAGGGGGGCTTTTTAATTATAGTACAGGCAATTACCCCCCTTTAGGGGGGCAGGGGGGTAAAACCAGGCAGGGGGGTAAAACCGGCAGCAGGCCAGGGGACTCTTTCGTTTCCGATCTCCGGTCTTCCGTCTTATGTCAGTCAAAGAACTTCTTGTCTTCCTCTTCCAGGTATTTTCGGGCCGCTTTGGTATTTATCTCAATCCCCAGACCCGGATTGTCCCACACATCTATAAGGCTTTCCTTTACAATGGGATCCGGCAGACCTTCCACGATCTCATACCACCAGGGCTGATTTGCTGCGGGGTATTCAAAGGCAATGAAGTTTTCCGGCATTGCAGCCCCGACATGAACATGCGCGGCAAGGCCTATCAAACCGTCGAAAATACCATGAGGAGCCATCTGGATGCTGTGCAGATCCGCATATTCCGCAACCCATTTCAGCTCAGCTATGCCACCAATATCTTCAGGATCGGGACCTACTATTCTTACGGCATTTTTATCAATCAGTTCGCGGAAATTCTGCCGGAGATAGATCTGTTCGCCGGTGTGAATAGGCGTTGTCGTGCTCTGTGTCAGTTCAAGGTAGTCGTCAGCCATCACGTAGGGAGTGTAGTCGCCTGTAAGCATATCTTCAAGCCACATAAGGTTGTAAGGTTCAAGAACCTTTGCTACCCTTATTGCATCAGACAGCATAAATCCGGGACCAATATCAAGTGCCAGTCCGACATCCGTACCAAGCACTTTCTTCATTGCCTCAACACAGCGTACCAGATATTTTAATCCCTGTTCTGTCAAAGGTCCGCGATACGGGTGATTGATGTTTCTGGTATTGGCAGAAGGAGTAATATTTCCATAGTAGAAATTTGATGTTCCTGCAATTCTGCCTCCATGAAAGCCGATCCCCATTTTGATAAATGAAAATCCCTCGGGGGAGTCTTTCATTTTACCTACCCTGTCAGCATAACCTTCCGGGCTCAGGTCGGTAAAACCGCTTCTTAAGACACCGCCATTATAACAACGGACCTTATTACGGATTTTACCACCAAGAAGTTTATATACAGGCACACCAGCTGCTTTCCCTGCGATATCCCAGAGGGCGATCTCAATAGCACTTACTGCACTTCCCCATGGTTTGAAACTCCCCATCCGGCGGATCTTCATCATTACACGCTCTACATTTGTCGGATCTTCACCAATAAGGTAATCTTTATAGAAAAGCACAAAAGGTTTAAGATAAGGCTTTGATGTTTCTGCCTGCCCATAACCAGATATTCCGGCATTTGTTGTAATGCGCACTACAGGGCTGTTGCTTATCACAGCACATCTCAGATCAGTGATTTTGATTCCTGCGTGCTGGGCAGATCCAGATTGAATGGCGTATGCTTCCCCGGTTTCAGATTTAATCCCGGGAAGCCCCATTCCTATTCCGCCGATTGATGAGTTTGTTATGAAATCTCTCCTGCTGGTCATTATTTCAGATTTTTGAGTTTTTACTGAGCATCCCTTCGTTATTACTGAATATCATGGTCTTATAACCGTTCCGTCCCTCCTGCGAACCGTCCAGTTACCTGCACTATTGGTGATCGGATATTTGGCGGCCAGCTTTTCATTGACATCGATTCCCAGGCCAGGATTGTCATTAACAATGACGTAGCCATTGCTTTTGGTACAGCAGCCCGGGAAAACTTCACGGAGATAATCGGAGAATACTCCCCCTCCCTCCTGGAGTCCGAAATTCCATGTGGCCAGATCCATATGAGCCTGTGCAGAGTGACCAACCGGCGACACATCTCCGGGTCCGTGCCATATTGTCCTGACATTGAACCATTCGCCCAGCCTTGCAACTTTCATTGCAGGAGTAATACCGCCTATCTGGGAAACATGGATACGTATGTAGTCAAAATAGTGATTTGACATGGGCCCCAGGAACTCATTTATATTGTTGAAAAGTTCACCCTGTGCGAATGGTACTATCGTACTTTCACGCATCTGTTTCCACCAGTGTGTATTCTCCGGGGATAATGGATCTTCTATGAAGAAAGGACGGAATTCCTCCAGTTTCCTGCACATATAAATGACATCCATCGGCTGGCACCGTTCATGAATATCATGACATAATTCCACCTCATCACCGCATATTTTTCTGACTCCCTCAAACATTTTGGGCACGGCTTTGAGATAAGCCTGATCATCCATATAACTGTCGTTAGGCATGCCAAATCCTGCGGCTTTGAAATCAGGATCCTTACCCAGTGTACCAACACCGCCATATCCTCCTACCTGGATCCTTACATACCGCTGGCCTTCTTCCATCTGTTTCAATACTCTTTCGCCGATTTCTTCAGGCGTCCTTCCGCTCACAGAGGTGTATGTATCGACCGCAAACCGGCATTTGCCGCCAAGAAGCTGGTACAGGGGCATATTGGCACGCTTGCCCTTTATGTCCCATAATGCCTGGTCGAGCCCGCTCAAGGCATTATTCAATACCGGGCCATTCCTCCAGTATGAACTGACATAAAACGACTGCCACATATCTTCAATATTGTCAGCGTCCCTGCCTATGCAGAAGTCAGGCATATAGCTGTTTATCGCTGTAACGACAGCCTCTGCCCTCTGGGTGAAGGTAGCACACCCTACCCCATATAATCCGGGTTCTGTGGTCTCAACTTTTACCACTACAAGGTTTGAACCACGTCCTTCGGGATTTGATTTAACTCCAATAGCCTTTACACTTTTTATTTTAACTGGTGCCATTGCTTTGGCATAGGCGGGAGGTTCATATGGGGCAGCATCAGCTTTTTTCCCCGAAAATCCTATTAGTCCGGCGGCTGAACCCATTGCAACCGTCTTCATGAAATCACGACGGCCTGTTTTTAAATTATTATCTTCTTTCTTCATAAAATGACTCGTTAACAAATGTTTTTAATAGTTTATACCATAGCAATGGAAAAATCTGGTAGTCTGGAAAAAGATACTTTTTCCAGACTACCAGATAACTAAATTGGTCGGAATTCAGACCTGGTTGCGGTTTTTAATTACTTGGTATTCGAATCCCACCAGACCCTTCCGTTCATCTTGCAGTTAGCCTCTCCTCCCTGCCTGGCGATTGCAGCCTGCAGATTCTCCTTATTCGCAACATCTTCCCTGTCGGGATAAACATGACGCCGGATAAACTCTCCCGGAATTTCAGAAGCGGGATAAGGATTAGGTTCAAGCTGGGGATAACCTGTACGCCGGAAATTTGACCATCCTTCATATCCGTTGGGGATTGAGGCCACCCAGTACTCATCACCTATCATCTTTAGTTCATTTCCTGCCACAAGAGGATTTGCTGCAACATATGCATCAACCGTTGCCGCAGGAATAGCAGCTGGAGCACCGAAGTCAGCCATCCTTTCAAGGTCAGCCTTGACAGCGTTTGAATAACATACACCTGCATCGCCTGTTGCCCATGTTCTCATTATTGCCTCTGCCAGCAGCAACTGGGTCTGTGAATATGTGCAAAACCACTGTGGCGACTGATTTGTAAATACAACCAGCCAGTCGAACTGCGAATAATCATAGAGGCTTAAAACGCCCTCTGCTGTAAATGTCTGGGCTATTGTAACATCGTTGTATCCAAGAGGCATTCCCTTGGCCAGGGTCGGATCCTTGGTTCTCCTGTCTGCAGTCTGTGCGGTAGCTGTCAGGGCTCCGGGATAACGGTGCAGCCAGCTTCCCATCCTGGGATCATTTGTTGATTTCCAATGCTCTACCAAGAATTTTGTTGCATAGTAATTTGCCTTTTCATTCCCTGAGATCTCAGTTCCGATAGGGCTCGGATATTCAGCGTTGCGCAGCAATTTTGCGTTGTCTGCGTTCGACTGCATCAATCCTCCGGCCACTGCTTTCTGAACATAGGTCTGGGACACGGTAGGAGCAACCTTTGTCAGTCTCATTGCTGCTCTCAGAAGAAGGGAATAACCAAACTTTTTCCACTTGGTGACATCCCCGGCATACAGTATCTCACCTGATATTTTAGGTTTTGCAGGATCAAGGGCTGCTGAAGCCTCGTCCAGTTCCTTGAGAATATCGGTATAAATGGCTTCCTGGGTATCATAAACCGGTTTTATAATCTGTTCAAGATAACCTTTCCCTGCCTCCGTATAGGGAACATCGCCATAAGTGTCTGTAAGGATCATGAATGTATAGGCTTTCCATATCCTTGTAGCGTTATAAAGGTTGGACCTCAGAGGATCATCTTTTGTCTGGTTGATTATATCTACAGTGGTTACAACCGAAGAGGGATAAAAGCTTCTCCAGGGAAATTCCTGGAAGGCGGGTACAAACTGGCTGTAGTTTACGCCTGCGAGACTGGATCCGAACGGACTGGTCAGCCAGTGCGTTATCTGAAGCTGCTGTACGCGGTCACCCATTTCCATTAAATTGATTATGGCCTTGTTAAGCTTAAATGCGGGATCGAGTGATACAAAAGCTGTCTTGCTGGTATTTATCTCATCGAAATCCTTGTCACACCCATTGCTTGCAAAAATGAGTACTGCTGTCAGCAATCCTGTCAAATATTTATATATACTTTTCATCTTATTGATTTTTAAAATTATTATAAACTCCGGACAGCTAGAATTTGACATTAAGGTTAAATCCCATGGTTCTTGTCGTAGGATAAGCCGTAACATTGTTGTTTACGCTTGTATCATCGAAGGTATAGAGTTCTTCCGGATCCATATTTGGCACCCATTTTTTCAATATGGCGACATTATTGGATACGAAACTTAGCTTAAGTCCCTTTATATACGGGATCCTGGGCAGGAATTTTACAAAATCATAGCCAAGTGATATCTGCCGCAATTTCCAGAAACCTGCATTTTTTACAAAAGGGTCCTCAATCTGGTTTCCGGTATAAGCTTCATAAAATGGCTGAATCTGAGCCTGCGTGGCATTGATCGTACCATCTGCATTCACTCCGTCGCCTATCATATATCCAACATCACGTCCCGGTAGTGTACCCTTGTGTTTTCCATGCCTCCAGTAATCATGATTGGCTCCGAATTTGTTAACGAAATCCTTTCCGAGTTTGAAATCGATCAAGGCCGAAAGAATGATGCCTTTGAAATTAAAGGTATTGGTTATGCCTCCAAACCATGAAGGAAGATTGCGGCCCACATTGACACGGCTGGCGCTTCGTACCGGATATCCGCTGTTCTTGTCAAATATCAGATTGCCGTTAGCATCTGTACGCTGCATGTAATAGTAAAGCTGCCCCAAAGGCCGTCCGACGATCTGATAAACATCTCCAACGGTTATCATTGTATCTGCATCAGATAAGCCCAATTTAAGGACTTCTGAATTATTGTATGCAACATTGGCATTGATGTTCCAGGTAAAAGAACTTGTTTCAATTGGAGTTACCTGAATTGATGTCTCAATTCCCCGGCTGACACTTTCCCCGACATTTATTAGTTGCGAGGCAAAACCGGTAGCATGCGATGTTGTTGCCGATACAATCTGATTGGTGGTTATTTTCCGGTATACAGCCAGATCAAACCCAATCCTGTTGTCAAATAATCTGAGGTCAATCCCTCCTTCTATCTCTGCAACACTTAACGGGCGCAGATTCGGGTTTGCCAGTGTGGTGGAAGAATAACCTCCGACAGGGACTGATCCGCCCGGGCCCGCAAACAGGTTGGAGTTAATGGAATAATACTGAATATTGGAATAGGCGTCCACATTGTCATCACCAACAGCTGCATATGATAATCTTAACTTACCAAAGGATAGCCAGTCAGGCATTCCTTTAATTGCGTCACTGAAAATAAAGCTGGCTGTTACTGAGGGGTAAAGGATACTGCGGTTTTCAGGTGCAAGGGTTGAGAACCAGTCATTACGTGCGGTTACATTCAAAAACAAATACTCTCTGAATGAAACTTCAGCCGCACCGTACAGAGAATTTACTGCTCTTTCCGTTAAACCATGCGTTGCGGTTTTCTGACGGCCGTTCATAATTGTATATAAACCGGGTTGAATAAAATCCTGTGCTGCCTCATACTGTGTCTCCATGGAACGGAACATCTGGTTTCCTCCTGCTGTGATATTCACACCGATCTCACCGAACTTGCGCTGGGCGCCAATAAGGATATCATAGTTCCTTTCCCTGAACCTGTTATGATACCTGTAATAACTTCCGTCAACATAACCTGCCGGAGCAGCCTGTGCATCAAGCCTTCCGGTAGGGCTGTTGTAATTATGCTGCCTGTCGTAGAAATCCTGGGCTACACGTCCCTGAACATAAATGTCCTTGGTTATATTTACCTTGATAGCTATATTGCCAAGAAGTCTGTCTCTCTTATTGTCATCGAACCTGTGGTCGAGCAGGAAGTACGGATTAACTCTCGGAAGGAATCTGCTCCATATAATCTCTTTTCCGGTCACGGGATCCTCGGAGTATTTTCTCATGAGAGCCAACGGCATTGTATTCGACATGGTTGCGATCGTATTCACCTGTGCGCTCTGGTTGCCTACACCCATTGGTGCGTTCTTGTAATATTCATTTGAATAATTGACATTACCTGAGACATTGATCCATTTTGAAATATCCTGAGTAAAACCGAGAGTGATATTCCTCCTGGTGAACTCGGATTTTTCAATGATGGCTTTATTATTTGTATTTGAGATCGACAGATCAAAGCCGCCATTTTCTCCGCTGTTTGACAAACTTATCGTATTGGTCAGGTTCTGTCCGGTCCTGTAGAATTCTTTATACCGCTCTTTGGTTGTTACTGCGACATAGGGCACTACTTCATTATCAAACAGAGTCTGAGTCATTCCCGGTTGTATTTTTTCACCGAAGCTCCATACACCCGATGTGGGCCATTGGGTTGAAGGCCTTATTCCCTTTTCTCCCTGCCCGTACTCATACTGGAAGTCTGTTAAATCGATCGGATTTTCCAGTGTGTAATTCACATTGTATGTCACCCCAAAACCTTTGGTTTCCATTCCCGACCGGGTAGTTATCATTATTACCCCGTCCTTTGCTCTTGATCCATAAAGAGCGGCAGCTGCTGCTCCTTTCAAAACGGTCATTGATTCGACATCGTCAGGATTGATACTGTTCAGACCGTCGCCGAGGTCTGTAGATCCTTCACCGAAGCGGGTATTATCGATAGGTACTCCGTTAACAACCAGAAGAGGGAGGTTTGCTCCTGAGAATGCCGAGTTACCACGGATCCTTATCCTGGTCGAACCTGCAGGTCCTGTACCAAAGGTTGTGATATTCACCCCGCTGACTTTACCCTGCAGGGTACCAATGGCGGTAGCTGTACGGTTCTCGGTCAGAAGATCCTGATTTACGACTGCTGTTGCGTATCCAAGGGTCTTTGCTTCACGCTTAATACCAAGAGCAGTAACCACAACCTCATCCAGCGAAGTTGTTGATTCAGCCAGCTGGGCATCAACCACACTTCGCCCATTTGCAGGGACCTCCAGGGCATCATATCCGATAAATGTAAATACAATGATGCCGTTCCTGTCCGGGACATTAAGTGCATACTTTCCATCAATATTTGTTGTCGTTCCGATAGTTGTCCCCTTTATAACAACATTAACTCCGGTAAGAGGCTCTCCTCTTAAATCAGTAACAGTGCCTGATATTGTCAGCTGCTGCAATTCACTTACAGCTCCCCAGGCTACCGAAAAACTAACAACAAAAAGTATGATGGTGATCTTGAATTTCTTTAGAAGTTTATTAATTGAAGGGAATAGAAGGGTCCCTAAAACATATTGTTTTTTCATATTTGTCAGGTTTAAAATAATTAGGGTATCATCTTAAAAGATTGACTTTCAATACAAACAGAACTGAAGTCGCATATCTATCTGTTTAGAAATGAGGGTAGGTTTTCTCCATAGGCATCATTTTTAATTAAGAACATGGTTAAAAACAAATTTCC